>CALMKK010000295.1 GCA_937867135.1 uncultured candidate division Zixibacteria bacterium | reverse complement strand
GATGAAATGACCAAATAGGTACAGCAGATGGCAATGAAATCACGGCTAAATACGAATGAAGCGCAGGTTTTGGAGCCGCCGCAGGATATAAGTGCGGAGCAGGCGGTTCTGGGCTCCATAATGAAAGATTCGGCCGCGATCGCGTCGATCATAGATATTTTCAGTTCCGAAGAATATTTCTATGTACCCAAACATAGACAAATATTCAGGGCGATGGTGAATCTATTTGAAAAAAATGAGCCGTGTGATATAACAACGGTGTCGGATGAATTGGCCAAAATGGATCAACTGGAGAATATCGGCGGACGCGTTTATCTGATCGAACTGGTTACGGGAATTGTTACGACGGCTCATGCGACGGCATACGCCAAAATAGTTTTGGAAAAGGCGCTGTTAAGAAGTCTAATCAATATCTGCAATGATATCGAACTGAGCTGTTATCAGAATCTGGAAGATGTGGATGAAATTCTTGACACCGCCGAAAGCGGCATCTTCAGTATCTCGCAAAATCGATTGAAAAAGGGCTTTATTCAAATCGGCGAAATGCTTCCCAAGACCTTCGAGCAGATCGAAAATTATCAGGATACCAAGGGGGGCCTGGTCGGATTGGGCACCGGATTCCCGGACCTTGATAATATGACAGCCGGATTGCATAACGGCGATTTTGTAGTTATCGCCGGACGCCCCTCGATGGGGAAAACGGCCTTTGCCCTGAATATCGCGCAATATGTGGCGGAGAGAAATGTCGGCGTGGGGATATTCTCGATAGAAATGTCAAAAGAGCAATTGGCGCTGCGGTTTCTTTGCGCCAAAGCAAAAATCAATCAGCATCTGCTGCGGACGGGAAAACTGCGTGATAACGAATGGGCCAAATTGGCCGAAGCGAGCGGGCCGATGGCGAATGCACCGATTTATATCGACGATTCGGCGACGCTTTCGACTCTTGAAATGAAGGCGAAAGCCCGTCGCTTGAAGGCCCAGCATAATATCGGGATGATAATCGTGGATTATATACAGATGATTCATAGCGCCGGGAGATCCGAAAACCGACAGCAGGAAATGTCATTGATTTCCCGCGGACTCAAGGTCCTCGCCAAAGAGCTGGAAATACCAGTCGTCGCCTGCAGTCAGTTGTCGCGAATGGTGGAAATGAGGGGCGGCGACAAACGTCCGCAATTATCCGATTTGCGCGAATCGGGGGCGATTGAGCAGGACGCCGATGTAGTGATGTTCGTTTATCGTCCGGAATTTTATTTATCGCATCTGGATCGTGACGATCCCAAGCGAATGGAAGTGGAAGGGAAGGCGGAAATAATCGTAGCCAAACAGCGAAATGGCCCGACCGGACTGGTTAATTTGGCCTTTCTTAAAGATTATGTCTCTTTCGCAAATATCTCATATCAAACACCTTCAAGCCGGGAAGGGGATGCGCCCTTTTAAAAATGGGAAATGGATTTCTTGTAATAGGGCGCAAGGCTCTTAATTTTATTGCGCGGCTCGGAAGCACTTGCATTCTTCTCCTCAAATCGATTTATCATTTTAAAGATATCCCGCGTTCATTCAATCTGATACTGGAGCAATGTTTTTTTATTGGCAATAAATCATTGCCGTTGGTGATTATCATTTCGATTTTCATCGGGGCGGTTTCGGCCTGGCAGGCTGCCTATCAGTTTAAATTCATCGGAGCGCCGCTGAGGTATCTCGGCAATGCGGTCGGCAAAGCGGTTATCATAGAATTGGCCCCGGTATTGACGGCCTTGGTTATTGCGGGACGAGTCGGAGCCGGCATTGCAGCCGAAATGGGAACTATGAAAGTGACCGAGCAGATCGATGCCCTGGAATCGATGGGTATCAGCCCGGTTCGGTATCTGGTCATGCCCCGGCTTGTCGCCAGCACCATCATGATTCCGCTTTTGACCATTTTTGCCGATTGTATCGCGATTATGGGAGCTTTGGCAGTATCGGTATTATTCGTAAATATATCATATGAGACATTTTTGCTGGGCGTCAAAAGCTCTTTTCAGATGTTTGATATGTTTTCCGGATTATTCAAGTCGGCGGTCTTCGGGGCGATAATCGGCATCGCCGGATGCCATGAGGGGTATCGGGCCGAGGGCGGCGCGCGCGGAGTCGGACAGGTCACTACGGAAGCGGTCGTAATTGCCTCGGTGCTTATTTTAATTTCCGACTATATCATTGCAACCATTCTTTTCAGAGTTTAAGGATAAATGGATCCGGTAATAAAGATTGAAAATGTTTCCAAATCGTTTGGAAAGAAAAAGGTCCTGAACGGCACGTCCCTGGAAGTAAAGAAAGGGGAGTCGCTGGTTATAATCGGTCAGTCGGGATGCGGAAAATCGGTTCTCTTAAAACATTTGAATCGGTTGATGCGCCCGGATTTTGGAGCAGTCTATATCGGTGGTAAAGACGTGGCCCCGATGAAATCGGAAGAGCTTTCGGATCTGAGAAAAAAAATCGGTATGTTGTTTCAATCGGCGGCGCTTCTTGATTCATTAAGTGTGGCCGATAATGTGGGCCTGGGTTTGAAAGAGGGCTGGAAGTACTCCCGAGGAGAAATAGCGGATATTGTCGAGCAGAAATTAGAGATGGTGGGACTGCCGGGAACCGGAAACTTGATGCCGTCGGATCTTTCGGGGGGGATGCGCAAGCGAGTCGGCCTGGCGCGGGCGATCGCGACTAATCCGGAGATTCTCTTGTATGACGAACCGACAACGGGACTTGATCCGATAACTTCGGATATGATAAATGATTTAATGATAAATCTCAGGGAGAAACTCGATGTGACTTCGATTGCGGTCACGCATGATATGACGTCGGCCTATAAGATCGCCGATCGGATTGTCATGCTGTATGAGGGGAAAGTCGAGTTCGAAGGGACGCCGGAAGATGTGAGGCATTCTTCCAATGCGGTGGTAGATCAGTTCATAAACGGGCGCGCGGCCGGACCGATTCAGGCCGTTTAGTAATATGGAACGACAATTTAAAACGGCCTTTGTATGCACCAATTGCGGGGCCATTCATCCCAAATGGCAGGGTCAATGCAAAGACTGCGGCGAATGGAACACCTTGGCCGAAGAGCGAATCATTAAATCATCTAAAAAAAGCCGGAAGCCGGAAATTGACCGGCCGCAAAAATTATCGGAGATCGGCAGCGATCGGGCCATCGGCTTTCGTTCGGGAATGAGGGAATTTGATCGGGTCCTGGGGGGAAGTCTTACATCCGGGAGTACCGTTCTTTTGGCCGGTGAGCCGGGGATAGGAAAATCAACATTGATATTGCAGGCGGCCGAAGCCTACTCCAGCGCCGGGATAAATGTTCTATATGTCACCGGGGAAGAATCGCTGGGGCAATTGAAGAAGCGCTCGGAACGACTGGCGATAAAGGGCAAAAATATTTCCGTAATAAATCTGACCAATCTGGAGTCGATACTGGCCGCCATCGATGAGTATCCCGCCAATATTGTAATAATTGATTCTATCCAGACTGTATCCAGCGATTCGTTTGAATCGCCCCCCGGCACCATCGGGCAGATCCGAGAATCGGCGGGACGATTGATAGAGAAAGCCAAAAAAGACGGATTGGCGCTTTTTATGGTCGGGCATGTAACCAAGGAAGGCCTTGTTGCCGGACCGAAAGTGCTGGAGCATATGGTGGATGCGGTTCTTTATTTTGAGGGGGACAGCCAGCATCTTTTTCGCTTATTGCGTCCCATAAAGAACCGTTATGGATCGACTTTTGAGCTGGGAGTATTTGAAATGTCGGCCAAGGGGTTGGAGGAGGTGGATAATCCATCTCAATTATTTTTGTCCGATTATGGGGATATTAAAAGAACCGGAGCGGTGGTGGCGGCCTCGTGCGAAGGAAACCGTCCGATATTGGTGGAAATACAGGCGCTGGTTTCATCGGCTTCTTATGGAACACCGCAACGGGTGGCGGGGGGGATTGATAACAAGCGATTGGCGCTTCTTCTGGCCATTCTTGAAAAGCGGATTGGGATACCGATGGGAAGCAATGATGTCTTTGTATCCATTGCCGGCGGCCTTCGTCTGAACGAACCGGCCATCGACCTGGCAATTTTGGTGTCGCTCTTATCGTCGCTTCGAGAAATACCCTTTGATTCAAAA
>CALMKK010000294.1 GCA_937867135.1 uncultured candidate division Zixibacteria bacterium | reverse complement strand
AAAAAGATTTGCAGATTCCCGTCCTCAACACCCCAGGGAATAATCACCGGCTCAATATCTGAGTCTAATTTCCTGACTTCATCTGAGAGATATCGAGAATCGACCATCACTTTCGTTGCGCAATCCAGCGCTCTTGTCACCCGCCATTTATGCAAAAAAGACTTTTTCGGTGATATCAAAATATCGGATCCAAGGCAATGCAACACCACCGGCCTTTGTTTCCAGACTTTTGAAACCGCCGCCGCGAAACCGTAACCCGAGGCAAAATGTGGATTGATTATATTCGGCGAAAATGATTTCATCAATTCCCTTATCTGCCTCCCCGCCGCATAATAGTTGAGGCTGTTTAATGGCGTTCTTTTCTTTATGGAATAATCCGCTTCTTCACCCGCTTCGAGCGACGCCAGCAAAACCTCCGCCCCGGCGTCTTTTAACCCCTTTTTAAATCGCGCGGTATGCACCGCGCGAGTATCGGCCAGAAGCAATATCTTCATGCCCTCTTACCCCGAAAATACAATTTCCCCAAACCGCCCAGATAAGTATAATAGTCGCGCTTGGCTTCCACCCCGCCCCAGCCTTCCTTGAATTCTCTTAATCCCTTCGCATCGGGTGGCGAGCCGCCCAAATCCAGACTCTTGATTCTATTTTTGAGGCAGAATTCAATAATAAAATTCAGTAGCAAATGATTAGGTTTGAGCGACCAATGCTCGCGAGCCGAAAAGCCCTGCCAGTGAAACATCTCTCCTCTTTCCAGGAAATATATATGCGATGCTACTGCGACGTCATGAAAATAGACCACCGGCCAAATGACCCGCCCATCGTTTTTGGCAAGCGCCCGTAATTCCCGAAAAAATTCCGGCGAATATCGCGGCTTCTGCCCATGCCGCGACGATGTTTCAATAACCAATTTATAAAATTGCCCTAAATCATTAACCTCAATCAGCCCCGATATTATACCCCCTTCTTTTTGACCGTGACGGATATGCCGGGGGACCTCGCTATCGGACGGCCGGTATCTCCCCCCCTCGAAATTAATAACCCGAGTGATATTTTGCCGCTTCTGAAAAAAATCCCCTTCTAATCCTTCCGGCGGATTATAAATATCAACTCGAGCGAATCGCGTTTTTTCAAAATAACCGGCAATTTCGGCGATAAATTCCTTCTTCTCTTCCGCACTATTCCCTTCCCTCATTACAGGTCCTCCCGAAAGACCGTCCGGCATCGATTTGAAACGGCTATAAAAAGACCGGCCAAAAATCACACCTGCCATTCCCCCCGTCATTATCCCC
>CALMKK010000293.1 GCA_937867135.1 uncultured candidate division Zixibacteria bacterium | reverse complement strand
TAATATGGGTAATGGATAGGTCAGGACTATAAATATGCAATGGTATTGAATGATTCAGCCAGTGCAGATTGTCATAGCGGACCAAGACATTGATAGTGAAAGGCTGTGAAACTTCAACTCTATAGGGCCCAATTTCCGGTGATACCGTGGCTCTAATTGTCATTGAATAAGATTCAATCGCAAGAAGGCTGGACAGTATTATGACAACAATATATTTGATTTTCATATCATATATTCCTTTTGCAATATCCTATCGCTGGGGTTCGCAAGCGGGGCAAATAGGTGCCGGGCCAGCATGATATAAGAAGGCGCATAAATATGTCATGTCCAGAATGTCAATCCAGCAATCTCCATTTGGGCTGGCTTCCTTGAGACATGGGGGTGCGGGCCCCCCTTTATAGACATAATTAATGATGTAGGTAAGATCTAAGACATTTATAGATCCATTATTGTTTGCATCACCGGGCTTGTCACAGCAAGTGCTCACTCTTGGCGGATAAGCAAAATGAGCGGGACGATTTAATATCCACTGCTTCGACTTATCAATCGAGGCCTGTAAGCCTGATAAACCGCTGTTGTATACGGTCGAGAATATCTTGATAAATACCAGAGTGTCCCCAACTGCCATATTGAACTTACCGTAACAGGCAACCATATTCAAATCCTGATACAGCGAGTCTTCCATAGCAGGCTGGGTCGATTGCCACGCTTCATAGCCGCTCAAAACGGCCAATTTGTTGTACAACGCCTGCGGCGGGAAGTTGCCAGTCAACCTCTGCCAGTCATTATTGGTTCCAGTGAACATCCCCTTAGGGCTCCCGACGGAGTCGGTCATATAGGCGCCGACTTTGCGATAGCCACCATAATAACTGAATCCGCCATAGCGCTGATTGGCCAGAACGCAATCATTCCAGATTGAATTCTGACCGGTATCGGCGCCATATTCACCGCCAAAGACATACATCATCTTGCGGGCTGCGTCAAAATTGGAGCCATTTTCAACACCGGAATCGGACGGAACATCCCAATCCATGGCTTCGCCAAGGAATACATTGTTAATTGACACGCCACTATTGTTATAGTATTTAACTTTCTTGATGATGAAATCGCAACTATCAGCCGATTTTGGAGCGAAATATTCACATTCAACCACAATTGCTGAGTCTTTGGTAAGAAATTTGCCAGTATAAGCATACTGGTAATCGGCGTGCGTGGTTGAATCGACCGTTAGGCCACTCAAAGGACGGAAACCGTCATTGGCCAGCCAGGTGGAATTCCAGATATAATTATTGAAAATTGTATCCATTCCCACTATTCTCAGGACATACGGACTGGCATCATACAGGTAAGTCCGGGCGTTGTCGTTTGCACCATTGAGGTTATTAGCTGTATCGCAATCATTGAAGAAAGCCATGCCGTTCCAACCCCCGTTCAAATCGCCGCCGCGGCCGAGGTTACCAGCATTATTTAAATATATTGCCTTACAATTGGTGCGAATACTTGCCCAAACTACTGACTGCACAGTATCGGCCACGATAATACTGATATGCATGGTGTCGGGACTGTCGGCAAAATCACCGGCAAAAATGACCAATCCGTCATAGACGGTCGGGCCGGTCACACCGGCGCCGCCGAGATACAAATGCATATCGGCGTAGTTCGGCATCAAGTGTGAAATTTGGGTCGGGGCCGAACCGAGATTCAACCAGTTGAAAACCGTGCCGGTCAATTTGACCGCGGTGATACTCGACAGATTCATGACCGCGTTACCGATATTTTCCAGACGAATAGTCGTATCCAACTGAACATGCGGTCTCGTCCAGGCCGGATCGGCAATCTCGGACGGACTCCAAGATAATACCGGGTTCGGAACCGGATTCACGCACGGAACACGGAACCACTTCATCGGGTTTATCGTCCAAATACCAGCGTCCTGGACGGCACCGC
>CALMKK010000292.1 GCA_937867135.1 uncultured candidate division Zixibacteria bacterium | reverse complement strand
TTTTAATATATACGTTTGTTTGGCCCGCGTCAATTGAAAAAAGAAAGCCGCCTAATGTGAGGTAGACGGCTTATCTATAATAAAGCAAGTGAGGGCCGCCACGGTCAGTTTTGACCGGTATCGATCTCGTACTTTTTAATCTTATCGAACAGCGTGGTATAGTCGATTTTCAGAATTTCGGCGCATTTCCGCTTATTGCCGCGCACCTGGCTCAAAATCCGTAATATGGCCGCCTTCTCGGCCTGGCTCTGGGCATGGGCCCCGATTTCTTTCAGGCCGGCCCCTTCGCGGAGGCGAATCTCCCCCGTGCTGGGGATACGGATAGCCAGATGATCGGGCGTGATTTTTTTGCTCTCGGCCAGAATGATAGCCCGCTCGATGGTATTTTCGAGTTCGCGGACATTCCCCGGCCAATGATACCGTTCCAGAAGAGCCAGGGCCTCTTTGGACATATTTTTGACCTGCTTTTTCATATCCCGGCAATATTTGTTGATAAAATATTCGGCCAGCGGACGGATATCATCGGGGCGCTCCCGCAGGGGCGGAATGGTAATCGGGAAAACCGACAGACGATAATACAGATCCTCGCGGAACGCTTTTTTCTTTATCATTTCGTTCAGGTCCATATTGGTGGCGGCGATGACGCGGACATTGACGGCCACCGATTTGGTGCCGCCCAGCCGCTCGAAACTTTTCTGTTGAAGAACCCGAAGCAATTTGGCCTGAAGCGCTATATCCATATCGCCGATTTCATCGAGGAAAATGGTGCCGCCCTCGGCAATTTCGAATTTACCCATCTTGCGGGCCACGGAGCTGGTGTAGGCCCCTTTTTCCGAACCGAACAATTCGTTTTCCAACAGCTCATGAGGAATCGCGGCGCAGTTGATGGCGACATACGGTTTATCCCGCCGGGGCGAAAGATTATGAATGGCGCGGGCAAAAAGTTCTTTACCGGTTCCCGATTCGCCAAGGAGAAGAACCGATGTGTCCGAGCCGGCCACTTTCTGAATCAGCCGGGAGACCTCTTTCATTTTTTCGTTCTGGCCGATGATTTCGCTGAAACCGAGATTCTGGGCCAGTTCCTCGCGCAGGAGGGAATTTTCGGCGATGAGACGGCGATTCTCCAGCGCCCTCTCTATCAAGACGGTTAAATGGTCGGGGTCGAAAGGCTTGGTGACAAAATCATAGGCGCCCTTTTTCATGGCCGCCACCGCCGATTCGACCGTCCCGTAAGCGGTCATGATTATTACGGCCAGATCGTTATCTATTTCTTTCAGGGTGGAAAGGACCTCGAGGCCATCCATTTCCGGCATTTTCAAATCGGTGATGGCCAAATCGTAATTTTTGAGTCTGGCCAGATCAATCGCTTTTTTCCCATCCTCCACCGCATCCACCTGATAACCTTCTTCCATGAGAGTCTGCGAAAGCATGGTGCGCATCGAGTCTTTATCATCAATAACAAGTATGCTTGGCATTGTTTCTCCTTGGATAGATAAACAAAATTCCCCTTCACTTGCTTTTTAGCCCAATTGGTATCCCTTATTTTATCGGCGCGGAGGCCGGTTTTTGTATATCAAAAATTGCACAATTTCAGACGGGGAAAATGAACGTAGTGCAGATTATTGCAGAGTGAAAGAGGGCCTATATCAAGGCTTTAGAGAGGGGTCGCGGAATTGCGGGCGAAAGACGAAACTTCGGGTGGTAATTTTTCCGCAAATATCAAACTGGTAATAATAATGGCCATACCTCAAATAGGAGCCTTTATCGGTCACGCGCGGCCAGCGGATAGTCTGTTTCCCCGGAGCCAAAGGACCTTCGAACAGAACCCGCTCCAGGCGCGTTCCGCTATTGCGAAGCTCCACCCGAATCTGACAGGAATCATGACCGGGGACAATGAATTCCACCGTGAAATCAACCGGATCGGGCAAGCGGCTTGATTTGGCGTCGTCCTTGACACTGTCGAGCGGGATAGTCCGCGGCGGCCGGGCCGTGAAAACCGCTTGATTACTATGGCAATTAGATAATAGAAAGGCCAAGGCAGACAATGCCAGAATTATAGGAAGTATTTTCGGTCGGCTTTTCATATATCAATAATAATACACTCATCGGTCGATTTGACAAGACAATTGATAAAAAAAACCCCGCCCGGAGGGGCGGGGTATTAGTTGAATGAAAGGCGCCTTTACTTCAAAAGAACCATCTTTTTGGTGGCCGAGAAATTCCCGGCGGTCGCCTTATAGAAATAAATACCGGAAGCGTTCCCCTTGGCATCCCAATTCACGCTCGTGATACCGGATTCGCTGTAGCCGCTGAATTCGGCCACCTTCTGTCCGGTGATATTGTAAATGGAGATGTTCCAGGTCGAAGCCTGCGGCAGATTCATTTCGATAGTCGTCACGGGGTTAAACGGATTCGGATAATTCTTCAGTTCGAATCCGTCAGGGAGAGCCGGACTGTCATCCATTTCAACCCAGCCGTCCGAAGCGGATACGACCGAGGTGACGCAATAGTTATCAAAGTCGGAATTGGAGGTATTGTAGCCGACTCCGACTAAGCCGGATTTAACTGCGGAGAATTTATATGACTTGACAGTCGTTGTTGCAACCTTAGCCGTAACGGTCCCATCCGAGGCGGCGATGACGGTCACAGCATACCAGGTGGCGGAACTGAAACTCCTGCTCGCATATGCCCGCGTATAGTTAACACCGCTTATACGCTCGCAGATATTGACCCGATTGCTGACATCGTCGAATTCAACATAACGATAATTGCTGGCATCGGCATACCCGAAGATAATCCGCGCTTTCCGCTGGGTGCGGCCGGTATTCATCCGAATGCTGCTGGTAATAGTAGCCGTGGTGAAGGTCCCGAAGGGCGAAGTGAGTTTCGCGTTGGCGGTCGTAGAGTTGCCCTTCAAATAGTAACTCGAAGCCGTCCAGGTCCCGGTGGCATTGCCCCAACCGGTATAGTTACCATCATTGAAATCGTCACACTGCTGAGTCACTACCGTCACCGTGATATAACCGGTCTTGGTTTCGCTGTCGGAACCATACGCGTTGGTGGCCGTCAGCACTACCGTGTAGGTTCCTTCCGCCGTGTAAGTGTGCGACGGATTCTGTAAAGTCGAAGTCCCGCCGTCGCCAAAGGTCCAGCTCCAGCTGGTGGGAGAGTTGGTTGACGCATCGGTGAAGACTACCGTCAGGGGAGCGGTACCCGATGTCGGGGTGCCGGAGAAAGCGGCTACCGGCGGATCGGTCGGCGGAGCGGTCACAGTAATATAACCGGTCTTGGTTTCGCTGTCGGAACCATAGGCGTTGGTTGCGGTCAAGACGACCGTGTACGTGCCGGCCGCGGTATAAGTGTGCGACGGATTCTGCAAAGTCGAAGTGCCGCCGTCGCCAAAGGTCCAGGCCCAACTGGTCGGGCTATTGGTCGAGGCGTCCGTGAAGGCAACCGTCAACGGATATGTGCCCGAAGTCGGCGTGCCGGAGAAGGCGGCCACCGGCGGATTATTGCCAATCGTCGCCAGCGCAGCGCTCGCGTTGACTTCGCCGTAGCCATAGTGCTGATCCCAGCCCGCCGGGCCGAGATCGGTCGCCGTGTTCTGCAGAGCCGCCCGCACCGCGTCGGGGGTCATACTGCCACCGGCCTTGGAAATCAATAGAGCGGCCACCCCCGCCACATGCGGACAGGCCATCGAAGTGCCATCATAGAAGTAATAGCCGAAAGTTCCGTAGTTGGTACCGTCGTGTGTCTGCTGCAACACGCCGTCGGGATATCCGTCGCCATTTTGATCGACAGACACATCTCCACCCGGGGCACAGATGTCAATGGTCGAACCGTAAGAGGAGTAAGACGGGTAGGTTCTGTCGTAGCGAACGGCCGATACCGAGATGCAATCCGTATAGGCCGCCGGATATTGTGGCGCAGAGCTGCCGGCGTTACCTGCGGCGCAAACAATGGTGACACCCGCATTGTGGGCATAGGTCACGGCGCTTTGCAGGGCCGTTGAGCCCGAAGCGCCGCCAAGACTCATGTTTATCACCTCGGCGCCATGGTCGGCGGCGAAGGTAATGCCGTTGACAATAGCGGTATAAGTGCCGTTTCCGGAGGCATCAAGGACCTTTATCGGCATAATACTGCAGTTGAAAGCGATACCGGCCACGCCGAGGCTGTTATTAGTTGTCTGAGCGATAGTGCCGGTAACGTGGGTGCCGTGGGCGCAGTCATCGTTGGGATGACTGTCGTTGTTGACAAAATCGTAACCGGGGACAAAAGCGGTGCCGGCCAGATCTGGAGCCAGGTAATAGACGCCGTAATTTTCATAGGCCACACCGCAGTCGATAACCGCCACGACCACACCCGGTATACCGGTTGATTGATCCCAGGCGGCCGGCATGTTAATCTGCGGCATATGCCACTGATACGAATAGTACGGATCGTTCGGGGTCATAAAAGCATGAGCGATATAGTTCGGCTCGGCATATTCCACGTCCGGCCGGGCGCTGAAAGCCGCCACCATCTCTTCGACCGTCTTGTCGGCCGGGATTCTGAGCTGCTTGATTCCAATTTGAGCATTGGTAGAGAGCAAGGTGACGCCGAGATCGGCCATAGCCGTGCCGGCTTTCTGGGCGGTCACGCCGCTTTTAAATTTCACAATAATTTCGCCCGGGGCATAATTTTCGGTTATGGAGGTGACGCAGGACGGGCCAACTTTGAAATCTTCGGCAAAGGCGGCAAAGCTGAATAACGCTACAAGCAGAATTAACGTAGAGAATAATTTCATTGATCTTCCCTTTCTTACCTGTGAGGTTAGTTGATTAAAACGGGAAATTCCTATGAATTATCAACCATCAATACTCCTCCCTTGAGCTTAAGGTTTGAGCCGAACGACAATAATAGTCCCCATCCCTCCTATTATTATGATAAGAATCCTGTGATTTAAATCACGGAATTAATCTGATACAACTCCGATCGCAATTGTACTACATCTGTTGACAAATGGGTCGATATTTGATACAAATAATTAAT
>CALMKK010000291.1 GCA_937867135.1 uncultured candidate division Zixibacteria bacterium | reverse complement strand
GGCCCGCTTTTCGTTTTTGCCGTGCAATTTTCCGTAACCCCAGTTGTCGCACATTTCGGAATGCACGATATACTGGCTGATGGCGGTTAATTCATCGGCCAGAAGATAATTCAGGGTCGCGATGACTTTATCATTGCCTTTCATAATTCACACTCCTTTAATTTCAAGCGATTCGGTTTTTGATACTCATTTTCAGGCAGTTTTATTTTATTCCCATCCAATATATGGAAAAGACGGCCTGCAATCAATCCCGGAATGGAGAACCGGCCGGAAATAAAAAGCCCCGCCATCGGGCGGGGCCTTATTCCCTTCATTTCAGAAGTTTATTGCCTTAGCGGCGAACCGCATATCGCGAGCCACTGCGCGCAGGTGCATGGTTTTGGCCCGCTCTTGTACAGGGCGTTAATCAGGTAGGAGACATCTATAATATTAATGGCACAATTGCAGTTGGCGTCGCCGGAACATAGCGCATACGGGGTCGGCGCCGGGCCGTGCTTGTACAGATAATTAATAATGTATGACACGTCAAGGATGTTGAAAGTCGTGCTTCCGTTGGCATCGCCCGGGATACAGTCGCAGTTCTCTTTCGGGCAAATCGTCAGAATATACTCGATTTCCGTATTAATCGGTCCGCCCAGCCAGGATCTCTGCAGAACAAGGAATTCCGGAGGGCAATTAAGGCCGTTGAATTGCACCGGATAGCCCTGGCCGGCCGCAATCGGATAGCCCGGCAGTCCGAATACCCCACCCGGGCTGCCTGACGGAGCAACCTGATACCCATCGTGATAATTAGTTCCATGAGGGCCGGACACCAGCGCCAAATCATTGTGGACCGCGGCCGGATGCATCGGCGCCGGCGGATCGCCTTCAAGGAGGTCAAAATACGGGTCGGAAATATATACCGCCGGATTTATGACCGGGCCGCTGGTATCGACCCCCGCTGCCGTGACAAAATGGCCTCCGATTCGGGACCATCCACCCGGGACCGACATATCCGGCTGCCAGAATCCGAGGAGCATGATAACATCCTGACTCCGCTTGACCTCATCTCGAATTAAATCCCACTGCGGCTGAGGATATATATTGACTTCGAAAGAATCGTCGAGGCCCAGGCCGACCAAATAGGCATTGAGATACGCCAGCATCTGATTGATATCGGTTCCGGCCGGGCCGGTAGCCATTCCAGCCGCCAAGGCATTGACGACCGGCTGGACATTGCCCGGATCATGATCATCAATCATGGCGGGCGCCAGTGTTGTAATCAAACGGAAGTCATCATTGATGGCCGGAGGAGGAGGAGATGCCGGATTAATCAGGAATTGGTATTTGGAGTCAAACCAGAACAGACAGTTGGCCACCGCGACCGGGCCGCAATGGGTCCACTGCATGCCATTGGTCCACGGCATCTGTTTCTCGTCGATATCGGGCATGCCGTTCGGAGCATAATCGGGATATCCCGGTTTATAGTAAACAGGATAATCGGGGTCGCAAGCGTTACCGTAACCATCCAGATCGATATCTTCCTGTCCCGGATTATAAATACTCGAGCAGTTGTCGCAGAGATCGCCGAATCCGTCGCGGTCGGTATCGACCTGAGTCGGATTGGGAATGTTAATGCAATTATCGCAGACATCACCCACGCCGTCGGCGTCGACATCGGCCTGATCTGGGTTATATTTGAACGGGCAATTATCGCAGGCATCGCCGACACCATCTTGATCGGTATCCAGCTGATCGGGATTGTAAGTATGAGGGCAATTGTCATTCGGGTCGGGAATTCCGTCACCGTCCGAATCCGGCACGGGGCAGATCACGATTGCAAACTCGATGATGGTATGGATCGGTGTGCCCATCGGCGTCATCCCCGGAATGGCCGGGTCAAACAGGTTCAAACCCTGGAACTGGGCGGCATCGGCGGGAGTGATCGGATAATTGGCCAGTTCCACGGAGAACGGCGGGGCCTGCATCGGCATACATCCGGCTGGAATGACATCGTACCGGTCATGATGAATAGTGCCGTGCGGCCCGGAAACGTTGGCGGCGTTATTGTGGACACCGGGACCATGAGCGCTTCCCGCCGGCGGTTCCCCTTCATTGCGATCATAGAACGGATCCGAGATACACAGCGCCGAATCGACCACATCCGTACAGGTTCCGGCCACCGTTACATAATGGCCGCCGATTCGTTCGCATAACCCGGCGCCCGTCTCCTGCCAGAAACCAATCAACAAAATGACATCCTGGCTGGCCAGGACCCACTGCTTGATGGAATCAAAACCGAAGGCGGGATCAATCGGGAAAAGTCTTACGGTGTACCACTGACTCAATCCGACACTATCGATCCATCCCTGAGCCGCTGTCGCCAGGTTTTGAACGGTCGTTCCCGAGCCGCCGATATTGGTCAAAGCATATTTGGCGAGAGTATCGACAAAGGGAATGACATTGGTTGCGTCGTGATCATCGACCAGCGTCCCGGTAAAATTTATCACCAGCGGATAATTGTCTATGACAGCCGGGGGTGGAGTGGTATTGGTCTCGAATTTGGAATCGAACCACCAGAGACAATCGGCCAGGGCCACCGGCCCGCAGTGAGTCCATTTGGGGGTCGGCACGGCGGGAATAAACCAACCGTTCTGCTTCTGATCGAAATCAGGCATGCCGAACGGAGCATAATCGGGATAGGGCGCTTTGTAATATTCACAGGTGTCGGTTGCCGGCGTTCCCGGGACTTTCATATTAGCGCAAAATTCGGAGGTGTTTCTGTTCACGTCGGTCGTGGTGGCGGTAACATCATCCCCCTGCGCCAGAGCCAGCGTGGCGAACGTCCAGTTACCGAATGCATCGGGAATGGCATTGCCGAGATAAAGGGCCCCCTCGCCATAGCCGGTCGGATCAGGCCTGGCTCTGAAGATTTCGACCAGGGCCTGATTGGGCGGTGTATCGATATTGACGGTTCCGGTGATATTGGTGGTCCCGGCCGCGTAAGTCACGGTTGTGATAACGGGGAAATTGAGTTCTTGATTCGGGCCGATATCGAGATCGCCCAGGTCGTTGGGTGTCACTCCATTATTGACAAGATCGATACCGAGACCGCTGTTATCATAGATGGAATTAATGGTTATCTGGTTTTGATCGGCATTGAAATTATTGACTCCATCTTCCCAAACCCCGACCCCGTTGCCGCCGTTGTGGGCGATTATATTATCGGGGCCAATTCGGTTGCGATCGGCACATCCCCAAAACGACGGCCCATAGGTTCCGACGGCAACCCCGTGATTACTATTCGGCAGGGCAACACTGGCACTGATATCGAGACCGATGATATTGCTGTCCACAATGTTCAGGTAGGTCTGAATCGGCGGTGCCGCATATTGAACATTGTTGAAACCGTTAATTCCGACGCCGTCATAGTTATTTCCCGAAATGAGGTTATGACTGACTTTGTTATCGTGGGTTCCTTCCGACAGGCATACACCATCGTGATCATTTCCGAGGTCAAGCGCCCCGGTCAGATCGGTGCCGATATAGTTCCTGAGAACGGTATTTCCGTAAACGTCTCCCGGCAACCGCGGCCCTATAATAGAGACACCCTCGGCATAATTTCCCGAGATGAGATTGGCGTCGATGGTATTACTGAAGGCGCTTCCGCCGGGCATATTGTCGATATAGACGCCGCCCCAGAGCGCCGCCGGATTTGTCCCGTTGCCATGATCGGCCGTTCCACTCAGATCGGTTCCGATGAAATTGCAGTAAATCAAATTGACGGCGGCTTCATATGTGCCGTGGATATAGATGCCGTTCTGCTGGAAATGGCTGATGACCAATCCCTGGATAATATTGTTACTGGACTGTATTACCAGTCCATCGGCCGCGCCGGCCAGCGAACCGTCGAGAATAATTTGAAGCACCGCCGTGGACGGTGGATTGGCGCCGGGAGCGGCTCCCGGCTGAGAAAGACCGTCAATAAGCGTGCCGGCCATATCGGTCAGAGGGGGAAGCGGCGTCAGAGGTGAAATAGTATACGGAGCGGGGCCGGCAATATTGAATGTGATCATATCGGGGCCGATACTGCCGTTGGCATTTATTATCGCCTGCCGAAGGCTCCCGGCGCCGCCATCGTTGGTATTAACAACGGCATAGACGGCGTTAACTTCGGCCAGCCGTTCGGTCAGAGGCGTGGGCGACCGGTCCCCTTCAGCCCTTATCGGGACCAGAGCCAAACAGAGTATCAATCCTGTAATTGAGCAAATGACCTTTTTTGTCATTTTTCCTCCGATCATTAAAGTTTCATGATATTAGTGAAAAACATATTAGTCGGATTGACGAGATTTCTATCGGATGCTGTTCAGGATATCGAAAATTGAGCGCCGCCGATGCCAAAAGCCATCCCCTCGAATAGGGGATTTTCCCTATCGCCCTGATGCGGACAATATCAGAAGACACTCTTCCTCCCAGGCCCACCCGGACCTGTCATTCGCAAGAAATATTGCTGTCAAGCAACCCGCAGCCTAACGAGGAGTCGTTATCCCGGTGTCAGAATGTGTCAGTAAATGATGTCAAGTCGTGCCGGAGAATCAATTCATTTGTCATTATGATTCAAATCATCTAAAAGAGTAAAAATTCTGACTTGGTCAGAAGAAGCGATGATTTAAATTCCGGCTGAGTACCTGTTTTAAATTAACAGAAAAGAGGTATATTTGTCAACTATTATTTGCCGGCCGCGTAATTCTTCCGGAAAATTTATGACTGATTCAGTCGGGTTTCAGGCTTAATTTTATATAGAGCCGACTACCCGCGACGCGCCTTCCGGCCACTTCGTTTCCCTTGACGGCAGAATTATAAATACTCGCCCCTTTAGCCAATTCGGCCACCATTCCGGCGCTGAAACAGTCGCCGCATCCGGTGGTATCGCCATCTTTAATCGGTTTTGACGGCGTAATATGCTTGAGCATTAGCCGTCCATCTCCCGGTCGGGCAATATGGCACCCATCAATACCTGTTGTGACAATAAATGCTTTATTTGAAATTGTGACCCCGGCGGAATTGAGGTGACGGAAAAGAAGCGAACACTCGTCGATCAATCGAATTTTCGGCGAGAGGGGCCATTCTCTGCGGCCGTTCAAAATGGCGAGTTCGCGGCGATTCATCTGGATATAATCGGCCGCTTTGATCATTTTTTGCCAATAAGGCGGACGGCGGAAAAAGCGGGCGCCGTTCGGTCTTTTTCCCAGGGTTGCGGAATGTATGTCCATGAAAATCGGACCGGCATACAATTTTCTCAATTTTTGCAGTGATTTCAGATAAATATCGCGGCCGGAGATATAATTTATCAGAATCATATCGGAATCGAGAAGCGGCGCGACATCATCGAATCGAAGCGGCGGAACACCGCCCTTTAGAATCTCCGTTTTTTCACCGTCGGCCGAATAAGTCAGATAGCAATGGTTGTTTCTCGCGGGGACTTCATGTATATAATCGACCCGCACGCCGGGGAGTTGCCGCAGAATGCCGTTAATTTCATTCCCGCAGTCACGACCAATATTGCAGACCGGGAAAATTTCGGCTCTTTTTCCAATCAGATGTGACAGCGTAATCAGATTATAAAGTATTCCGCCCCAGCCCTGCTTGAGAGTTTTATCGGCCAGAAGGACGGTATCGCGATTGATACTCCCGATGACCCCGATTTTCATTTGAGGGATTGCTCCAGTATTTTTTGAGAGGCGGCAAAGACCTCATCGACGGTTATTTCTTTCATGCAGAGCATGAAATTATCGCCGCTTTTGGGGCACCTATTTTTAACACAGGAAATGCAGCTGAGATGATCCTTGATTATGACGGTTTTTTTATCCGATAGAGGCGAGGTCTCGGTGGGATTGTCGGCCCCCGAAAGGACCACCAGAGGGATGCCGACCGCCGCGGCCAGATGGGCCGGGCCGGAATCATTGCCGACAAAAAGGAGGGCACGGGCAAGAAGCGCGGCGGCGGTACCAATATCGGAATGTCCGCAGAGATTGAATATGCGGCGGTTATTTCGGACAATTTCCGCTCCGGCCGATGATTCAGCTTTTGTTCCCAAAAGGATTATCTGGCCGTCATAGCGCCGCACCAAACGGTCGGCTAAAGCGGAATAATTTTGGACACCCCAGCGGCGCGATTCCGCCACCGCCTGCGGGGCCATGGCAATGACCGGGAGCCTGGGGTCAATCTTGAAATCTTTGAAAATTTTATCGGCATTGGCTTTATCAAAAGGAGAGAGTTTCAGAGCCGGCGCCGTAAGGCTCAATTTCTTATCGAGAAAATATTCTATCAGATGCAAATATCGCAACGACCGATGAATGATTTTGCTCGCGGAGTAATCCAGGGGATGATTCAGAAGAAAGGCTCTCCCCTCGCCGGTATAACCGTATCTCTCCCTGACTCGTCCCCGGAAAAATATCAGAGCCGAGGAAAACGAGGGGGTAAAAAGCAGGCCGTGTTCAAACCGTTCGCGTCGAAGCAGCGGGGTCTGTACCGATATGGCGCGGAGGCCGTGCAGTTGATCGCCCGACAGCGGTATATAGCGGGCGGTTTTGACCTGATGATAAATCATTTCCGCCCACTGCGGCACCAGGAGGGCGATTTCGATATCGGGCCGTTCCCGCGCAAGGGATTCAACGGCCGGAAGGGCCATCAGGCAGTCGCCGAGGTGATTGGGCGTTCTTATAACAATTTTACCCATAAATCAATCTAATCAACTTTCCAGCGGCGATGGGTCCACATCCACTGCGACGGGTATTCCCGGATGATTGATTCCAGGCGCGAGGAATATTGCTGGGTCATCCCGTGAATATCGCGGGCATCATCGCCGGTACGAGGCGGATAAATAGGGGCGGTAATTATGGCATGATGCCGATTATACCCCCGGCGAACCAGGACGCCGCAGAGTATGGGGCATCCGACCTTGACCGCAAAGGCCGCCGGCCCTTTGGGGGTCGATGCCGGACGATTAAAAAATTGGATTATCTCTCCCCCCGATGCGGAATGCTGGTCGGAAACAACGGCAACCATACGGCCGGAGCGGAGGGCCCGGAAGACATGACGACTGGCGACACCGACCGGAATGATGCCGACCCCGACCGCCTCTCGAAACGAAACCAATAAACGATCCACATATGGATTGTGCTGTTCTCCGACCAGAAGATCGACCTGATATCCTGATGCGGCGAGCCACGCCCCCAATAATTCCCAATTGCCGAAATGGCCGGAAATGAGCATCGCCCCCTTTCCCTCTTTGACGGCCCGGTCGAGATGCTCCTGCCCATCGCAGGTAATCATGGCCATAATTTTATCCGGTTTCAATTTCGCCTGACGGGCAAATTCCACCGAGGTCCGGGCAATATTGACAAAGACCTGTTTGACAATTCGCGTTATTTCCCGGTCGCTTTTTTCTTCGGGGAAGGCCCGTTTCATATTGGCTTTGGCGATTTTTCGACGCGAGGCCAGAATATAATAGGCCAGTTTACCCAGGAAGATCGCTTTCCAATCGGCGATACGGCCCGGAAGAATCTGCATAGCGCCGGTCAGTAAGCGGACCCCGGCGTATTCAAGACCATGGCTTATCTTCATCATCGATCTCTTCGGGATTATCGGGATTGCCGTAATCGAAATCCCGTGACTGGTATTTTTCTTCCTCGTCCCATTCTTTAAATTTTTTGCGGCGCCGGAAGAAACTCAAAACGCCGGCGACAATCACGATCAGGCCGAGAATCGCCCAGAAATAAATCGTGTCACCAAAAAAAGTCATCAGGTTGTACCTCTTGCGCAGGTATTCAAAATACTCTTTTTCAAAATTATCGTAATTCGAACCGGTGGCGGCAAAAAGCGCGGCATCGGTCCCTTTTCTTTCCCGCAGTTTATCCAGAAACAAATTAAAGGTCTCACGGCCGTAGCTGTCCAGCAGATATTTTACCGCCAGATACGATTCCGAATAGGCGATTTGGGCCTCGCCCTCGGTGAAAAGATTCATCCGGTCGATTTCCCGCAAAGGAATTAGGGTGTTAAATATGGCGGCGCGGGACATGGCCAAATTCTGCTCCCAGCCCCATTCGGCCGAAAGCCACATCGCGACCCCTTCATCGAGCCAGCGCGGGGTTTGAATCGGCCCTAACCGATGCGCCAGCGCCAGATGGGCATACTCGTGTCGAAGCAGTTCCGTGAGCGGCTTGCCAAGTCGGAAATGGGCCGGCGATTTGATAGCGATCAGATGCCGGTACGGAAGAGCCGCGGCGGCGCCCCAGTCGGGAAAAGCCGCCCCGACAACTTCTTTAAACGCGGTCAAGTTATCCGAGATATAAATATCGGGCCGATAATCAAGGGAATCATTCAGGATATTGATGAGCCGGCGACGGGCATCCTCAAGCGCCGAATCGGCAATGCGAACGAAGAGGGGATTGTCAAAATGATAAATAAAATGCTCTCTTTGAATCACCACCGAAGAATCGGCGGCATATAGAGACGATACCAGAATGCCGAAAAGCAAAAGCGGGATTATCAAAAACGGTCGCATAGTTTTAAGATAAGAACATTTTAAGTTGTAAACAAATGCCGGGAGACAGGGCAGGAGAATTTGCGATCTTATATGATACCGTTAAAATCGGTGAAATTATTCGGCGATATTTATAACGAACCGAGATGATTATTCAATTTCCGCAGGAGGTCGGCGGTCATATTGTCCCAGATATAATGGGAGGCGATTTCGCGGCCGATTTCTTTAAGTTTCTTTTTGTCGGCGTTCAATTGGATTTCCACGGCCTCAAGCCATTTTTCCTTCTGACCGGGGACGGTCTTGACAAAATCGGGCGAGAATAGTTTCAGTTCGTCGCTTCGGGTCGAGACGGTCGGCAGTCCGGCCGCCGCATATTCATAAAATTTCAACGGTTTGAAATTATGAAAAAACTCGTTGTCGCGATAGGGCAGGATGGCAATATCGAAACTATTCAAGATGGCCGGAACTTGATTATGGTCGTATTCCCCCGTGAAATGAACATTATCAAATGAAGTGAATTTTTTGGGAATTTTCGAATCGTCAAGGCGGCCGGCGAAAATAAATTGCCAGCCGGGTCGAGCGGCGGCCAGATCCCGGATTAAATCCCAATCCAGGCGGTCGGAGACCATACCGGCATAGCCAATCCGGGGATGAGGGATACTCTCAATTGCCGGTAACGGTTTGACTTTGCATTCGCCCAATTGCAGATAAGTAGTTCGGTCAAGGCCGTTCCCGAATACCCAGGCCGTTTTATAATTTTTGGCATAACGGTCGAAAATATCCTGATTGGCGGTCAGAACCAGGTTGATTTTGTCCCGCCATTTTTTCTCCATCCTAATTAGATATTTTATTTCATTTCCGGAAATGTCGGTCAAATTATCATAGATTTCATAGATATTAAAGCTCCCGGGAAAAAGTCGGGTGAGATAACCCTGCTGAGGGTAGTAGTACCAAACCAGCGGAGATTTCTCAATCAATCCGAGACGGTCGAATAGGCGGCGGAAATTTCGGCGCAAGATAGTCAGGTTGAGATTTTCGAGAGGACCTATTTCCCCGGCAAGATGATCATGAATAAAATACCGGGGTGAAAATAGATATAAATTATCACCGATTTTTTCCAGACCGGGGCGCTCAAAAAGCTCTTTGAAACGACCCGGCTTGCGAATCAAAGTTGTAAAAGGACACAAGGGGCGATTGACGGCAATAACAGCGGTTCCAAATTTGGCGGCCTCTTCGCCCAGGGCGGTTACCATGGGGCGGCGCATAAATATCGGCCAGTCGACCGCCAGAAAAAGCAGGATGACTTTAGGAAACGGTTTCAATGCTACCTTTCGGAGTTGCGCTGTGTTATAATAGTTGAATATAGGCTTTGACCGTGGGGCCGCCAATATTAAAAGATGGAAGCGGCCTTTTTTGGGATTTTGGCGGAAGAAAAGAATCAAAAGCTTAATTGCCGATGCCGCCTGACGGGACAAATATCTATTGACAATTGAGCCGGAGAGCCTAATTTTAACGATTTAAGCGGGCGATACCCGCCATAATATGGTGTGCTGCAATGTCCAACCTTCTTAACCATAATGTCCTGGTCTTAAACCAGAACTATGAGCCGCTTTCGGTCTGCACGGCCCGACGGGCCATGATTCTGATGCTCCTGGGTAAAGCCGAGCTGATTGAAACCCACGACGGGGTCAGAATCCACTCTATATCGGTTTCTTTCCCGTTGCCGTCGGTGGTTCGGCTGGAGCGATTCATTAAGGCGCCCCGAAAGCGAATTCTTCTGACGCGCAAAAATGTTCTTCTGCGCGACGGTTATGTTTGTTGTTATTGCGGCTCGACCAAAGGGCCGATGACAGTGGACCACATCATTCCGAAAAATCTGGGCGGGGCCGACACCTGGGAAAATCTGGCCTGCGCCTGCGATCGGTGCAACAACAAAAAAGGGGATCAGACGCCAACCCAGGCCGGGATGAAACTCTTAAGGAAACCGATCCGTCCCAATCATATCACATACATTCAGCGCTTTGTCGGGGTTACCGACAACCGCTGGAAACAATATCTTTTCATGGAGTAAAAATTGTCCAAAAAAGAAACTATCCTCTCCGGCATGCAGCCGTCGGGAGAGTTGCATATCGGCAATCTCGAAGCGGCGTTGAAAAACTGGGTGAAACTGCAGGATGACTACAATATGTTTTGCTGTATTGTCGATTGGCACGCGCTGACCGGCGACTACGAACATACCGATATTCTCAAAGAGAGGGTGTTTCAATTGGCGGTCGATTATATGTCGGCCGGACTCGACCCCGAGAAATGCGCCATCTTCATCCAATCCGATGTTAAGGAGCATGCCGAATTGCACCTTCTGTTCTCGATGATGATCACGGTGCCGACTCTGACCCGTCTCCCGACCTATACCGAGAAGAAAGAAGAAAAGGGACTTGACAGCTACGGTTTCCTGGGATATCCGGTATTGCAGGCGGCCGATATCTGTGTCTATAATGCCAATAAGGTCCCGGTCGGGAAGGATCAGGAAAAGCATGTCTGGCTGGCGGCCGATCTGGCGGGGCGGTTTAATAATCTCTACGGTGAGACCTTTGTGATACCGCAGGCCCTGTTCACCAAGATTCCGGTGATTCCGGGCCAGGACGGGCGCAAGATGTCGAAATCGTATAACAACCATATTCCGATAGCGGCGGGCGAAAAGGAAACGGTCGATAAGATCAAGAAATACTTCACCGACCCGCAGAAAATTCGCAAAGGGGATCCCGGGCGTCCGGAAATTTGCCCCATATATCAACTTCATCTGGTCTATACTCCCGACGCCGAGAATATTATCGCTCCGCCCTGTCGCACCGGTGAGCTGGGGTGTGTCGATTGTAAAATGAAACTGGCGGCCAATCTCAATGAATCGCTCCGTCCGCTTCGCGAAAAAAGAGTTGTTATTGAAAATAATAAAGATTATATCTGGGATGTGTTGAAAAACGGAGGCCTTCGTGCAAGGGAACGGGCGGCGGCGGTGATGGATAAGGTCCGCTCGGCCATGAAGATGGATTATTTTAAGCAATGAACAACCTGCCCAAAGAAAATTATGCGGTCAATCTGGAAATTTTCCAGGGGCCGCTCGATCTGCTTTTATATCTTATCCGCAAAGATGAAATCGATATTTATGATATCCCGATTGCCGGGGTGACCGAGCAATATATGCAGTATCTGGAGATGATGAAAATTCTCAATCTGGAACTGGCCGGGGAATATATTTTGATGGCGGCGACGCTGATTCGTATCAAAGCGCGGATGCTTCTCCCGCGCGATGAGACCGATTCCGAAGAACCGGATCCGCGCGAAGAACTGGTGGCGGCGCTTCTGGAATACAAGAAATTCAAGGAAGCCAGCGAAATATTGCGGGAAAAGCGGCTGTTGGAAGAACGGGTCTATGTGCCGCCGGCGGTCGGGGGAGGAAACGGTTCCAAAGAGAAAATCATACTCTCCGACGACGCCACTCTGTTCGACCTCTTGACGGCTTTCAAGGAAATCGTGGAACGGACCGGGCCGGAGAACCTGTACTCCATTACGGCCGAAGAAATCAGTATCGAGGAGCGGATAATCCGAATCATGGGGCAACTGGAAAAGAAAGAATCCATCACTTTTCAGGAGTTGTTTCAGGATGCGCCGCGCAAAATAGTGGCGGTGGTGACATTTCTGGCGCTTCTGGAATTGATGCGGATTCATCGGATCGCCGTAAGGCAATCCCTCCCCTTTTCGGAATTGCGCGTTTATCGGGGCCATACTTTCAGTGATCCGCAATCGCCCCTTGAATTCCTGAGGAATATAACATCGCATTGAGGCAAAATTTTATGCAAAGCAACGGCAACAGCATACCGATAATAGAAGCCCTGATAATCTCATCGCCGGAACCGCTTTCGGCCCGCAAAATCGCGGAAGTATTGGGGGAGGCGACGCCGGCCGAAATCGACCAGACAGTGGTGGCCCTAAACGAGAAGTATATCGCCAATGATTCCTCGTTTCGGGTCCGGCAGGTGGCGGGTGGTTACCAGATATATATAACCGAGGATTATGCCGGATATGTCGACGATTTATTGACCCGCCGCCGCAATCTGCGGCTGACCCGTTCGGCGCTGGAAACCCTGGCGATAATAGCGTACCGTCAGCCGGTAACCAAAATCGATATCGAAATGATTCGCGGGGTGGCCTCCGATTCGGTCCTGCATACCCTTATGGAGCGGAAACTGGTCACTTTATCGGGCCGGGCGCAAACAGTGGGACGTCCCCTCTTATACCGTACCACCGCCGAATTTCTGAAATATTTCAATCTCAATTCCCTGGATGATCTCCCCAAAATGGAAGAAATCGAGGAATTGCTCTCATCGCGTGAACCCGATGCCCAGCAGCGTCTGCCCTTGAACGGTCTGGATACGGAAACCGAAGCGGATACTCAGGAGGAAAAGGCGGACCCGGAAACTATGGAGGCGAAAATTCTGGATTCCCCTGACCGGGAGAACCTGGCCGATTTTCTTGAAATTGACGAGACCGGCCTGGAGGAAGCGGAATCGGTTGAAGAGAAGTGACACCACTACGGGCCGACCATACGTATCCCCATAATTTTATCACCCCTGCCATTTTGTGTTGCGCGGAGGAATCCCGGCGGTGATGCGCATAAATAAATATCTCTCTCTATGCGGCGTTACCTCACGGCGGGGCGCGGAAATCTTCATTAAGAAAAAACGGGTGACGGTCAATGACCTGACTGTGGAAAAACCGGGCCTGGTTATTGATGAAACGACCGATCAGGTTAAGGTCGATGGGACGAAAGTCGAGCCGGTCGAGCATAAGTATTATATCCTGCTCAATAAGCCACGAATGGTTTTGACCACCCTGCATGATCCGTTTCATCGCCCCACGGTCGGTTATTACGTGAAAAAAGGACCGGCACGGGTCTATCCGGTCGGACGGCTCGATTATGACACCGAGGGGGCGCTTCTCATGACCAACGACGGCGAATTGGCCTACCGGCTGGCGCATCCCAAATTCGAAGTCGAAAAAATCTATCTGGCCGAAATCGACGGTCCCATCAAGACCGGTGAACTGGATCGGCTGTCGAAAGGGGTAAAACTTGAAGACGGCCATCTGGGAAAAGCGGAGGCCGAAATTCTATACGCTTCGCTCAAAACCTCGCGGATTCGTCTGACTCTCACGGAAGGACATAAACGGGAGGTCAAGCAATTGATGAAAGGGATCGGCCATCCCGTGCGGCGCCTTAAAAGAGTATCTTTTGCCGGATTAAAGGTGGATAATCTTAATCCCGGACGCTGGCGGTTTCTTAATGTCAACGAGGTGAAACGCCTTCAGAATTTGGTCGGAATCAAATAATAAATACCTTGCCGGCCGTTTATTTTATCGTTAAAATTATTCCAAATTCAAACAAAAGGAAAGATAGCATGAGCAAACTAAAATTCTTTCCCATTCTATTTATTCCGATTATTCTGGCCGGTTGTCTTTCATCACTGCATCCGCTCTATTCGGAGAATACGAAATTTTTCGATCCCGGATTAATCGGGAGTTGGGTGGAAGAAGGCGGGAGCGATACGCTCATTTTCACCGAAACCGGTCACAAACGGTTCCAGTTTATTTACTCGGAAAAAGGCAAACGGGCCGAATTTGAGGTCTATCTGGCGAAATTGGGCGAAACTCATTTCATCGACATAACGCCGGTTGAAACCAAGGCGGAGAACGACCTCTGGTCCATGCTGATGATCCCGGCTCACATCTTCGGCGTTTATAAGAGAGTCGGCGATCAAATGAATATCAACATGCTGAATGATGACCGGCTGACCGAACAGCTTAAGAAAAAGACTCTCGTTCTGCCTTTTGAGGAAACGGATAATAATATCGTCCTGACGGCATCGACCGACCAGCTGCAGAAATTCGCTCAAGACTATGCGACTGATACGGCGGTTTTTCAGCCGGGCAAACCGTTCCAGAAAATAAGATAAGATCCCCCGGCAACCGGCCGAAAACCTTTCCAAATGCCGCCCCGGAGCCAAAAGCGGGCCACAGCCGAAAAAACCGGTCCGGGGCGGTTTTTTCGTATAATAAAAATTCCCAAAAATAAGCCGATATTTATAAGCATATGGCCGGCAAGAGCCGGACTGCGAGGGTTTTGTATAAAATGGCGGTGAAAACCCATTAGTCATATGGGCAAATTGAGGATAAAATGGAGACTCTGAAAGGTAATACGGCCTTTTCGGCATTGCAGTACTTTCCGCTGGAATTAATGCGGCGCCGCAAGATTGTGCCGTTTGGATATGATTCCGAAAAGAGAGCCTTGCGGGTCGCCTGCACCACCCCCAATGATGAAGAATTGGCTAATGAGCTATCCCATACTGCGGGCGGGATAAGAATAGAGTTGTACGCCGCCAATCCGGATGCCATTGAAAGTGTTATCGGGCGGCTGTCGATTCTTCGCCCGGACAGGGTACCGTCGCCTGTGACAGCGACTCGCGAAAAGCCATTATCGGCTCCGAATTCGCCCTCCAGGCCGAATAATATCGAAAATATGCACTTGTCGGACCCGCCGTCAAATAGCAGGCCGCAGAGAGGGAATATATTATTCGTTACGTCCAAAGAGCCGATAAGCCGCAATTTATACTCTTCGCTGAGCGCCGAAAGGTACACGATCAGATTGACAAACAGCATTGAAAAGGCCCAAACGCTTGTCGAGGCCGAATCTTTTGACCATATATTTGTGCATGAAAATTATCGTAACGAGGGGAATAAATTATCCGAGTCGATCCGGCGGCGCACCCCCTGGACATCATTCAGATTTTACAGTTCCGAAGCGGCCGTTCTGGCTAACGACACCACCGATGAACTGACCTTCGATTTATTTCAGAAGAATCTCCTTCTGGCGGGATATCTGAATAATCAAGCAGAGAATCCGTCGAACAAGCATGCCGTGGTAACGGCCAAACTGGCCGATCGGCTCTGTTTCAAATACGATTTGCCCGCCCATATCAGATTGGCGATTGTGACCGCCGCGCATCTCCATAACCTGGCGGAAACCATGATCCTGTCGCCGGAAAATTATGCACCCGAGGAAATAGTCGGTCTGACGGCCGGCCGCCTAACGGAGTGGCAGTATCCGCCGCTGGTGATCCGGTTATTGCGTTGTATGTATCATGATTTGGCCGATGCCCCGCGAGGCGTCTCCGATGTGGAGCGTCTGGGCGGCTCCATTTTGACCGCCGCCGATATTTATTGCCACAGCCGGTGTAATGAAACGTCGCCGACCCGCGAACAGCTGGCCGACATCCATAAAAATATGCTCAAACAGGCTGAAAAATTCGCTCTCCCTGAAGTGATCGATAGCCTGATAGATGTTCTGACTTCGGATCTGCCGCCGGCGCAAAAACTTTCGGGGACTCCTTTCCCGATACATATCCTGGTCTCCTGTAGTGCTCTTCCCGACGATATGCAGGCGACCCTGACCGACGCCGGATTTGCCATCACTCTTTCCCATTCCGTCGATGAGTGCGGCCATTTGTGCTCCCGAAATCAACCCAAAGTTCTTATCATCAGGGAAACCGGAGTCTCTCAGGATATATATGACCTGCTTCTCGGCCTCTCGACCCACGGGATCGATATCAGTCAGATCCCAACCATATTGCTTCTGGATGAAGGAACAGTGAGTGAGGCAACCAAATTGATCCGTCACGGTATTGAGGACGTTCTTTCCGTCTCCGCCAATATAGAGGCCCTGGTTACCAAACTGAGCCGAATCAAGCAGCGTCTCGAGGAAAAGGCCCATTCACGGTTGTCGGTCCTGCAGGAATTGGGAACGCATGGTTCGCTGGAGGATATGGGATTGGTCGATCTGCTGGAAGCCTCACGCGGCAACAGCCGTCCGGTTCAAATCAGTATTACCGGGGAAGGAAAACATCTGACCATCTATATTAATCAGGGCAAAGTCATCTTCGCCCAATGCGACGAAGCCGGAGGTCTTGAGGCCATACTCAGCGGCATCAGTTGGAAAAAAGGGATCTGGAGTATCGACCCGGTTGATATCTCCAAACTGCCGGAATCGAACCTGAACGAAGGGATCGACTCGGTCCTGCTGGAAGCCTGCATCCGCTACGATACGGCCGTCAAGATATAGATAGCGGCATCAATACCTTCGATTCGGCTATTCCACGATCGTAAATATTTCGCGGCGGCCGCTTTCTATAAGCGGCATGAATTTGGCATACCAGTCTTTCCATTCCTTGTTTTTGGTGACATCCCCTTCCCGCTTATCGAAATCGCCCACGCTATTGAAGGTGCTTTCGAAAACCAGCGTGTAGAACGGGCCGGTCAGATCGGTGCAGACCCGGCCGATTTGATGTCCCGGAAGATTCATGATTTTGCCGACCTCTTTCACCAGCCCCAGCGCCTCTTTCATCCTCCCGAATTTGACCTGAAACTGCTCGCGTACCAGAATCATATTGGCCTCCTTAAGGATTTATTTATGACCCAAAAAATACGCAGGGTTAAATGGATTGTTTTAGTCTATAGCATGAAATAATAGGCCGGTTTTTGACGGATTTACCGGAGTCCCGATACCGCGGGAAGGGCTTCAGTGCGACGGAGAATATTCGGCGGCGATTTTCATGACGGTATTTGAATTGCGGACGGTCGTTTCAACTCCAAGAATCTTTTCCAGTTTGGGCCCGGAAAAGGGCGAATCGCTGAATCTGGTATGGCAGAGCCAATACAACTCACGGCCGTGAAAGTGAAAATTATCGGTTTTGGTCTGGAGCGACAGCAATTTTGTCATCACCGTTTTGTGGGGCAAATCGGGCAGAAACGCGATATATAGTCCGGCCCCTTCGGCCATTTTGGGAAAGGGGCGATATTCGGCTACTTTGGAAATCTCATCGATCGACCTGACAAAAGCGGCCACTTCGTATCCCAGCGCCTTCTTGAGATTGACCTGAATTTTCTGCTCGAAACCAATCTGATTTCGGGAACTTGATTCGAAAATCAGATTGCCGCTGGCGATGACGGTGGCTACATTTGAAAAGCCGATTGATTCAAAGATACGGCGCAACTCATCCATCTTGACCGTATGCCCCCCGACATTGATCGAGCGCAAAAAAACAACGAAGCGTGCCATGAAATTGAAACCTCACTAATTTTATACAATACGAATTCTAAATCAGAAAATCGACCAAATTGAAACAATAAATTTCGGAAGTAAATCACATACAAGCAAGCCGCCAAATGTTTAGCTTGAATGCAAGAGAAGATTTGACGGGGAAATTAAAAGGGGCCATCATAAATGGCCCCTTCCTAATGAATCCCTTAACCGAATGCGCTACTTCAGCAGGATCATCTTCTTGGTATCAGTGAATGATTCCGCCTTAATGCGGTAGAAGTAAATGCCGCTGGCAATGGCCTGCCCGTCGGCCCCGGTTCCGTTCCAAACAACGGTGTGGTTACCCGCCGAAAGATAATCTTCAATCAGCGTCGTCACCTTCTGACCGGAAATATTGAATACTTCCAGATCGACCCTGGCTCCCACCGGCAGGTAGAAACCGATTTCGGTGACGGGATTGAACGGATTGGGATAGTTCTGAGAGAGGACGAACTCGCTCGGCACGACGGCGATACCGCCATCCGGCTTGAACATGATATTCGCCGTTCCCAACGGAATTATCCCGGCCGGTATCATCTGCATCATATGCATCCGGCGCAAGTTGATATGCACCGCATAATAATTGGCGTTGCCGCCGGCCTGATAAAGACCGGCAAAATATGTAATCGCCTGGCTGGCCGTGGCTCCGTCGAAACTTACCACCGCCTGTTGACCCTGCCGGCCCGAAGCCACATTCAAAAGATTGGTGAGCAAGGCGTGCGCCGCGCTGACCTGCGTTGAACCGTCGTACGGGCCGAGGAACATCGCCAGTAAATCATCGAAATTCAGAGGGCGGGGCCCGGCCGCAAAGGTCACATTTTCAATCTGAATGGCGAAACCGTCGCCTCTCATATAAAAATGATCGAATATCGCCTGACAGTAATTGTCGATATCGGCGCGGGTCACCTCGGAGCGAAGACCGTCCCGGATATATGCGAACTGGGTTTTCCACCACCAGATATTTTTGACTTTCCCGGTGGCGCCGGAAGTGAGTTCAAAATTGACTTCAACCTGGTTGCCGGCTACGGTTGCCGCGACGATTTCGGGGGTCGTAGGGACAAATCCGAGAGGAACCTGCATCCTGACGGAATAATCCCCGTTGATCACATCCCCAAAGGAATAATCGCCGCCGTCGTCGGTATAAGTGCTCCCGATAAATAGATCCGCGGCCGTATAAAGATCGATTCGCACCCCGTGCAGACCTGATCCGGAGGCCGAAACCTTACCAAAAATCGAACCGGTTTCGACCGGCCCGCCGCAGTTAAGCTCATATGTCAGCGAGCAGGTGTTCCCTTCCCCGTCTATGACCGTAACCGTCCCGGAACCGGGCAGGGCATTGTCAATCACGGTTACGCTGTAACTGACTGATGACGCCCCCTGTTCAAACGGGTTTACGGTCAGCGCCAGATTCACACTTCCGTGATCCAGCCGCACCAGGAAGATTCCCGAGGCGTTTTCATGGATATCGGTCGCCGCCGCGGTCGCTACGCAACCGTTATTTGAGGTCCGCTCACAGACCGGCGGAATGGTGTCATGAACCGGATTAATCGGAACGAACATCGCCCCGCCCGGATAGCTGTACGAATCATAGTTGTTGTAACCTTCCACGGTAATGCCGTGGGGATGTTTCACCGAGGCGGTCGAATGCGTGCCCTGTGACAATTCAATCACCGCCGCCGAGAGATCGGTGCCGGAAATGGCGCTGAATGACGCCGCCGGAATCGGCGTGCCGTCAAGAGTTACGGTTTCGCCGGTAATGTCATCATTGTGGGCGATGATGGAAAGGAAATTGCGGGCAAATTGCGAACCGCCGACAGTGGAAAAAGTGTAATCCCAGAGATACTGCTCGGCCGGGGACATATTGGCCATGGCCGGATCCCCCAATGTCGCATCCGGGCTGTCCTGGCTGGGCATAAATTGGACTACGAAAATCGCGTTATCCCCTTCAAAGACATGATACCCCGGCAGGTAAGCAGTTTCAATATATTGTCCCTTGTTAAGAACACCGATCGAAATTCCGTCCTGCAGAACCGTAGTATTGTCCGCGCCGGCTATGATCTTGTAAATGGAGCCGCCGGCCCGCAACGGCAAATTGGGAACAAAGATTCTCTTACCCCAGGATTGCAGAGGCTGAGCGACCTCAAAGACATGATCGCAGGCGTAAACGTTGGGGGGGATATTGGTGCATAAATTGCCGTTGGTCATTCCTACCGGCCTATCGGCAACAATCAGGGTGCCGGTCAAATCGGCCGCCACGTCCATATTTGCCGCAGATCTCCCCAAAAACCCCTCGCCTCGATTCAGAACGATATTGAACGGCACGCCGGCGGCATACCCGCCGATAAGATTGTGTGATGGTGTAATGGTGACCTGCGTATTATCGGCGCGCGCCACGACGACAAAAAGACCGGCATCCCCGCTATGTGCGGTGGATCCCCGGTTTGTGGCAACCAGATAGTCGGTATTCATTACATCAACCGGAAGGCCCAAAGCCGCATCCGACGTAGCCGAGGCCCGGTTAATCATATAACAGACAAATTCATCGGCGGCCGTGGCATGGATGGCGTTGGCGGCTACTCCCCCGGCCGTCCAGTTATATTCTGATCCGGTCGGGATAGTGACTATTGTTACGGCCCCGGGATTGACCG
>CALMKK010000290.1 GCA_937867135.1 uncultured candidate division Zixibacteria bacterium | reverse complement strand
TGGAAAGAAGACTACCCAACATACCCAGAGAAAAAATTGTCGAACTAATTGCCCAGTTAAAAGATTTGCGTCTGGCAACGTTAGCTGATTTTAATATGATGTTGACTCCTCATGGAGCTGAGGATTTGCGCTCCGGTTTAACAGGCTTGGGTCGGCGGTTTTTAGAATATTTAAAAGAGTAATTTGTGGTTGCATTTATTAAGAAAGCTAAATGGTCAGGAAGTCATTCAATTTGGTGCATTTAATGGGGCTTGGGGATCAATTGAATCAAATAGTTATTCTAGATAAAAAGGAGGAAATATGGAAGTATCAGCTTGGAAAGCTGCAACCTACGGAATTCGAATTGGCAGAGAGAATGCCGAAAAGTATTTCCCCAAGATTTGGACTGATGTTGAGGTAGAGATAAATGGTGTATGCCATTGCTTTGCGCTCTCACCGAAGTTTTGGACTAAGTGCCCTGAGATTAGGGGTAAGGCTATTCGCGAGTGGCTGAAGGCGAAAGGGCTTTTATCTTGGGAAAAGGGCAATCCTCCCAAATTTGAGCTTAAGCATATAGGAGGTAATAAGTTCAGGTTGCTTTAATTGGAATTGAGCAGAGAATTTTCCAATTTTTGTTGATCCCCGATCGCTGATCAAATACGCGAAAATGCGAATCTGAGGGTTCGCGAAGCGTCCCGCTCCGGGTATTATTTTATATTATGGACAAATTATGGCCCATAATTTTTTCAATGCTTATTTTCCTTCCCCTCTTTATTAAACCGATTCTGAAACCTTAACCAAAAGCATCCGTAAATATTCACTATGCAATATCATATAAGGCCGGTGCTGGATATCGATGCTTCCTCAATTATTGAAATATTCAACTGCTATGTTGAAAATACCTTTGCCGCGTTTCCGGATAAGGAAGTGGGGCTGGAATTCTATAACACTCTAAAAAATCTGGCCTCCGGCTACCCCTTCTATGTCTCCGAAAGCGAGTCTCGCGAGGTGGTCGGCTTTGCCCTGCTTCGGCCGTACCATCGCGCCGCGACCTGTCAACGCTCTGCGGAAATAACTTATTTCCTGGAGCCGTCCCATACCGGTAGGGGAATCGGCGCCATGTTTCTTGAAAGACTGCTGAATGATGCATCTCATAAGGGCATTGATAATATTCTGGCCTGCATTTCATCATTAAATGAAAGAAGCATCGATTTTCATCACAAGCATGGTTTTGTGGAATGCGGACGGTTCCGTCGAGTCGGCGCCAAATGCGGCCGTGATTTCGATATGGTTTGGATGCAAAAATTGCTATAAATACTCCGGAATGAGTTACAGGAGGTTTAAATGAAAAAATCAATCTCATTGGCCAGTATTTTTATTACCGCAATAGCATTAATTGCCGGTTATATGCCGGTCAGGGGAGAGGATCGAATCATGAAATCATTTGACGCCAAATCCCGCGTCGAAATTAAGACAGTCAGCGGCGATTGCTTGATCAAAACCGCCGATATTGATAAAATCGAGGTCGATCTTACCTATGACTACCGTCCTTCTTCTGCCTTTGAGCCGGTTTTCTCCGAGCGCGGTGATCGCTTGATTATTGAAGAATCAATGTCCGGTTCCAACCGGGGAAATGCCCTTTGGACCATTACGGTGCCTCCAAAAACCGAAATCCGCTTCAGATCAGCCTCCGGAAATTTCGAGGCCAAAGGATTGCGCGGCCGCGTTAATATCCGGACCGCTTCAGGGCAAATCACGTTGGGAGATATAAAGGGAGAATTGGAGCTGGAATCGGCCAGCGGCGATATTGAGCTTAACGATATCTCCGGTGAACTGGTCGTTCGATCCGCCAGCGGCCGGATTAATGCGAATAATATTGACGGTGACATTGAATTGAAGGATGCATCTGGAAATATCGAAATAGATAATATTAAAGGAATTTTAGAAATTGGAAATGCCAGCGGAGATATCGACGCCGCCCATGTCACACTTGGCGGAAGATGTACCTTCGCAAGTGCATCCGGCGATGCCCGAGTCGTTCTTGCCCAAACCCCCGATTTTGATTTGGAGGTTTCGTCCGCATCAGGTAGTGCGTTCCTCGACTTCGGCGGCAATTCTATCAGGGGAGAAGTTGAGATGTCGGCGCGCCTTGACGAAGGCACTATCAAATCTCCCATTAAATTCGAGACGGAAGAGACTTTTACAAGGGGCCGCCAAGATTATATTCGCAAAACATTCATCAAAGGCGACAAATCACCGTTTATCTCTATCCGTACCGCCTCGGGCCGCGCCGTTCTGCAAGAATAGCCCAAATTCATATTGGGCAGTTAAATTTCCTTCAGGGGCATAGAAGTCGAAACCGTTGGGTTTTCGACTTCTGCCTTTTTAACCTCATTTTGACCTTGTCAGAATTTGCTTTATGCCGTAAATTAGACGAAATCATCGGAGATCACTATGCCCTTTTGTCCCAAATGCCGCTATGAATATCGCCCCGACATTTCTGTTTGCCCGGATTGCAATGAAAAACTGGTTTCACACCTCCCTGAACGATTAGAGTCCCATGAAAAATATGACACTGTCGATTTTAAGAATTGGATTCCTCTGGCCCGGTTTGACTCCCAGATAACCGCCGAAATGATAATCGATGTTCTCCGATCCAAGGGCCTCCCGGCTGTCATTCTTTCAGGCGCCGGTTATTTTGGTCTGACCGGCCAAATGGGTCTTGGCTCTTTTAGATCGATTGGTGGCGCATACACGGTTATGGTTTCAAAAGATTTTGCCGATGAAGCCGCCGGCGAGGCATCGGCCATCCTGGGCGACGAGTGGGAAACAGTGAAATTGATTTAACATACGGGAGTCTGCATGCGGTACCTTAGACACATCTCGGCAATTATTATATTGCTCTTATGGCCGGAATTAGCCGTCAATCCGGCAAATGAGCAAAAATATCATTGACGTAATCGATGTATCTAAAAGCAGTGGGTCCCGTAAGTAAAAATTAAAAGGATGGTGCCAACTATATGATCAAGTTTCTACTCTGGCTAATTCTGCTGGTAATCTGCTGGCCGCTGGCCATTTTGGCCCTGATTCTCTATCCTATTGTATGGCTGCTATCGATTCCTTTCCGACTGGTCGGTATAACCGTGGAAGGATTGCTGGGACTGATTAAAGGGCTGATTTTTCTGCCGGCTCGTATTTTAAGCGGTCGAAAGCAGTAGTTTTTATCGAATCCAGTGTTTGGTTATTTAAGGCGATTTGCGCAAATTCCCCGGGAAGGTATTTTCATATATTTTTGTGACTGCTTCAATCGGATGATAGTTATATCCTACCCGATAAAAATATGAAGTTATTTCATGGGAATTGAGATATATTTTGAGTTCCCGCACATCATCGCACTCGGCAAAACTGGCATTAATCACTTTGGTCTGAAGTCCCTCCGGTCCGCGTGCCACCATAATCATGGTTTTTCCTTCGCACGACGACAGGGGAAACCAATCTGCGTACATCAAGCTGCCCAAACCGAATAAGTGCGCTCCGGTAGTATATTGCGGCCCATTGAATCTGTTATAAAAGGCCAATTCGCTGGCAATATTGTATTTATCCATCCCGACAATCATCGGTTTACTCCCGGATGTTTGCTCAACCTGCCGGGCCACGATTCCAATCTTCGCCCCCAGATCCGGCCATCCGGCCACGTCTGAGATTCCTCTGGGGTAAGGCACTCCCGGAAATCCCGGCGTCATATAATTCAGCAATCCGCCGTACAGGAGTATAAAAACGGCCACCGTTATTACCCATCCCCGGCCAAGTATTTTTTGGGCCGATGTTGGGTAATTATTCTGAAGTCCAACCAATATCCAGCTTATTCCCGGAATTGTCACCAGCCAAAGCGGCCCGGTCCAGTTCAATTTTGGCTGGTGAGTAAGACTGAATATGAAAAAAACAGCCAGCGGGACGACCGCCATAAATATGACAAAAAGACGCTTTTTCTTTTTCTGTCCCGGGCTTTCAGCATCAAATATGCTCTTGTAGAAAACAACCTGTCCGGCACTCCATAATCCAAAAGGGGTAATCAGGACCAAAATTGAACCAAGCAAAAGATGCGGGGAGAATCGGATAGATTCTCCGATTCGGCGGGATGTTTGAAACAGAAACGAAACCCAACCATTTTGCGAATTCCAATATATGACCGGCCAAAAAAATCCGGCGGCGACGAGCAGAGCCAGATACGGTTCCGGCCGTTTCAGCCAGAGTCTTGAACTTGGTTCAAAAATTAGATAAAGCAAAACGGCCGGCGCCAATAGAGCCATTGTATATTTTGATAGCATTCCCAGACCGAGACATACTCCCGCCGACCACCAGCCGTATTTCTTATTTCCAATAAGGGCCCGTTGGATAAAAAATAACCCTCCGGCCCAGCAGGCTGTCAGGGGGGCATCGGGCGTCGTGATGGCCCCGATCCCGAAGAAAAAGGGAAGAACCGCAAGCAATAATAGGGAAGTTGACGCCGCCTTTCGGCCAAACCATTCCCTCGTTATTAAATAGATAAACCAGGCGGCGACTATCCATGAAATAAACGCGCCGAAACGAACTCCAAATTCGGTCTGGCCGAATAAAACGGTGCCCAGTTTGATTATCCAGGCTACCATCGGGGGATGATCCAGATAACCCCAATCGGGATGTTGCGAATAATTCCAATAATAAGTCTCTTCGGGAATCAGACCAATTTGGCCGATATATACCAGCCTTAGGAAGAAAAGATAAAGTGCCAGAGCAATTAAAATCAAATCGGAATTCTGATGCCGGAAACCAAGTCCGATTATTCTCCTTAATGATAGGAGCCATTCCCCAACATAAAATATCAGGACACTTCCCACGGCGGCCGGCAGGACGGCAAGTCTGGGAGTCATACCCCATTCATTTATGGCCAGTCCAAAAAGTCCCCCTCTAAAAAAGAAAACCAGAAGGGAAATGAAGAAATATGATAGTATTATCTTACTGCCAGATTGATTATTCCTAACATGCAGATGATAAAATAGCAGAAGCGTGGCACTTCCCCAAAATGATATAATCTGGGCGGCATTGGATGAAAAAGCGGAAGCAAGGATAATTTGATAAAGGATGAAGTCAATTCCAAGGCGCCCGGTTCCGGCAATAATCAGATTTTTATTAAAAAATTTGTCCCCCGTTAAAATCCGGGTTTTTTGACCATCAGCCGAGCTTTCCCCTCGGGCGTCAGTACCGCTATCACTAATTAACATTAGCAGTGAATATAATAAATATTAAATCGAATTCGCCATACTCCGGCACTCAAAAAGAACGGTCAGGCGATTAAATTGTGCCTGACCGATGAAAATACGAAATTCGAGGCTCATTGCTTTTTATTGACCGCCTCAATATTAAGATCGATTTTAACTTCATTGCCCACTACCAAACCGCCGTTATCAAGGGCCTTGTTGAAGGAAATGCCGTAGTCCTGACGGTTAATTGTCAGCGTTCCTTCGGCCCCCAGGCGCGTGTTACCGTAAGGGTCTTTTACGGTTCCGAGAACGTTAAATGGTATTTTCACTTCTTTGGTCACCCCACGCATTGTCAAATTGCCTATCAAGTCGAATCCTTCGACGGCTTTGTCTATCTTGGTACTCTGAAATGTAATCTCGGGATATTTTTCGGCCTCGAAAAAATTGCCACTTTTGAGATCATTATCGCGGTACTGGTTCCCGGTGTTGATACTGGTCGTCTTAATTGTCACATTCACCGACGATTTGCTGATATCTTTATCGTCATATAAAATAGTCCCCGAAAAATCCGTAAAATTCCCTTTCACATTGCTTATTACCATGTGCCGAACCGAGAATCCGATATTGGAATGAACCGGATCAATCTGATAGCTGTCGGCGGCCAGAACCGATCCGGCGACCAACATTGCGGCGGCTGTCAAAATACCGATGATTCTGCTTTTCATTGATTTACTCCTTTATTTGGACTTTTAAATTTTCATCCGACAAAGTCTTATGAGTCCCGTCGCAATAGGGGGCATCCTTCGAATGCTTGCATTGACAATAAGTCCGTCTTTTTTTTTCTATAACCACAAATTCCAGAGGAATGAAATCTGTCCCGTTCTTATGCGAGCCGTCACAGAAAGGCTGATTTTTCGATCTTCCGCACCGGCACCAATAGTATGTTCCCGGTTCCAATTCCAAGGGGATTGATTTTCTGGCTGCAATGTGAGGCTCACCCATATTTTCTCTTCCAGAATGTCCGGCCGAAACCTGTTTCCTATAATTGGCAATTTAGACTTATAAACTGAAATTTGGACGATTGTGTTCCCACTTGTTTATAATTGATGCTTTTCCATTGAAAAGATAAGAAACGGAAAGCTATGAACTTAGCCTGAGAATTAATTCCTTCCGTGTTTCAGGAAAAAACTTAAAATGGATTATTATTGGAGATTATTGCTTGGGAACGATAACAAAATTGATTTTATCGATATAATCGCCGCCGTTGACCGTCTTTATCTGGAACGATATATCCGGCGGTTCGGACGTATAGCCGTATTTTTCAAGTTGCTGCGGATCGATATAAGCGCGATACATCCCCGGAACCAGGCCGAGATAATAGTATTCTCCATTATTGAAAGTTGTGATCGAGATTTCTTTCCCGGTGGATTCGCTTATAACCAGTACCTTAATCCCTCCCACTCCGACTTTGCCCTCCGGAATTTTCCGATCCACCGAACCGGTGACCTCTCCGGCCGTTACTACCGGTATCTCGATATTAGTTACCACATTCGGGTTGACCAGAATTTTGAAATTCTCATGAGCCGGTTTCAACTGCGGGTTGTCAAGGCTGTACGGATCAATCTGAACGACCTGCTCATCGTACGGCCGCAGTCCGTCATAGTAGTATAATTTATCGCCATTGTTCCTGGAACCACCCGAGCCCCCGATCCGTGCGCGCAAATCGGTTAGAATTTCTTCGCCGGGGTCCGGTTTTCCGTTAAAATTGTCATCGACGAAAGGGGTAATGACGGCACTGCCATATCCCAATCCGGCCTTGCGGTCGAATCGGAAAGAGCGCTCGTCCTGGTCGAATCGAACCGAACCCCGTTGCATTTGACTCAGCGCCTTTTGCCCTCCCGACGAATAAAATTTGGAGGAAAAATCGGCAAAATCCGAGAAAATGTTGAACGAAATCATAATCAGATTGGAGCTGGAGCGGATATTTCTCTCCAGCGAAAATGACAATTGCCCCTTTTTAAATATCCGTTTGTTGAAATATGCTCCCAGCGCAGACAATTTGCGCATACTATGATCATATGTTATCCGCACTTGCGGCCGCAGGAAGCGAAGGAAAGTTGTCGAGAGAAATAACTGGCTGGTCATTTCACTCTCATGACGGGTGCTGAATCGGGATAATTTGTAACTGCCCATATAATTTACATAGAATCGATATACGGAACTATTAAACCCGTAATTCATATTGACCTGCTCAAAGGCCTTGTATTTATCCATGGAGACATGATATCTCAATCCCAAACGGCGATTGCCGATTCTCAGAGGGGAAGAGATTGAAAGATTCAGATTGCTCTTTTGCCCCAATTGGCCGCGGTAACTTTCCTCAAAAAATTTCGAATAGGAGCCGGATATCCCGACCAGAGACGGTTCGCTGAAGTTGAAGGCCAAACGATAAGAATTGCGGGGGGCATAGGCGCCGTTGAATATGAAATCGCCCAGAGGTTGATAAGTGATTTCCCCCGCCCCGGCCATTTTTTCTCCATTACGCGGCTCAATCGGGACTTCGGTATTTACCCCGGCCGTAAGCTGGCTGAAAATACCGTAATAGGTCGTGCCTTCAAGATACTTTCCATTCTTGTATTGTCCGTCGGTCGTTCCGGCCGCCACGGAGTATTGAATGACTTTCTTGGGAATGAGGTTGAAGGGAATCGAGACATATTTCTCTTCGGTCTGAATCTCTCCGTTGGGGCCGTACATTTTCATCATTATTCGCGATGAGCCATAGAGAATATCCACCATGAAATCATAATCGCCATTGGCGTCGGCGTTGGCGAAATCGGTCAATTTATTGTTCACGTATAATTCGACTTCCCATCCCTGACCGGCATGCCCGGTGACATTTATCGTCTGAAAATAACGCCGATCCACCTGCGGCCGATTGGTAAGAAGAACCCCTTTCATACTGCCGGCAAAATAGCCGGTGGTATTGATTTCACCGACTTCGGCTTGGGTAAAATACCGGGAATTATCAAAAAAGTAGTGCCAGCGATACCGCATCCGGTCTTTTTCGAACCCGGTTTTACTATTGAAATCGCCCTGTAGCGTGAAATCTCCTCCCAGAAGCATCCCCCCGAGATTGAGACTACCGTAATGCCCGCCGCCGCCGATGGGACTGGTCGTAGCGGTCCAGTCGGCCACCCCGGCCCTTATATATTCCCGTTTCAACGGTAGCGCAAACAGGTCCTTTTTAGCGGCCAGGGCATCGCTCAGCTCCTGGTGGGCTATCTTGCGCACCAGTTTCTGATAAGCCGGGAAATCTTTATTGAGCGGCAGATAAACGCTTAAAGTGGAAAAATTGAAATACATCCTCAGGCTGAAAACAGAGTCAAATAGATCGCTGCGAAGATATATATCGGTCGGTGTAAAAACATAATCATCGGGCTTTAAATCAACATCTTTCCCGGCGCAACTCGCTTTGTTTTTGCCCAGGTCAATTTCAAACTTCCGGTCGGCGGTCATAAATTTGCCGGAAAACACCTTGTTTTCCATGTCGCGCTGGACATTAATATCCAGCATGGCAAAAATTTCGGTTATGGGGAGGTATAGTTGATTCTGCCCGTACTGCGCGCTGATATCCCTTTGAAATAACCGGGGGACTTCAAACCTTATTACAATTTCATCATATCCGTCCGTTTGACCGAATCCCGGCGACGCCTGAAAAGAGGCCGATATCACGGTCGCCGTCAGCAAGGCAATCCAATTTTTATATTTGCATCTGGCCATTAATGTTTATCCGAAATATCTGCTTCATCCCCGATTTTTCAATTGATGGCGGCCGTATAGGCGATGACATTTCCCGTAATTAACTCCTGCTCCGGGATATCTTTACGGCCGGCGGTCGATATGGCAATATCAACTTTATGCGGCGCGCTCCCTCTGGGGAGGAAGGGGAGTCTGATACGGCGTGTCAATTCCGAATAAACCGCGAGATCAATATCATCACCGCTGATTACTTTTCCGTCCTTATCAAGGAGACGGCACTGCAGAACACCGACATATGAAACATTGCCGCGGTTCACCATGGAAATCGTCACCTGTACCGCCGAATCGACGGTTTGCACATCGGTCTTTGTGACCTCCAATTTGGAGACAAGATTCCCCGTCCGGTATTTGAGCATAATCGCGGTCTGCATCACCATATTCAGTTTGGTGGTAATTTTGTCCGCGCTGGAAGGAATCGGAATGGCGGTGGCCCCCTCCTGCGATTTCACCACAATTCGCGCCCAATATTCCCCGTCGGGCAGGTTTTTGGGCGGATTGGCCCTCAGACGGACCACCTGAGTGGCGCCCGGCCCCAAAACCATTTTCTCGGGAAAGGCCTTGATCCAGGTCAGGGCGGAGCGGGGGTCGGTTATTCCGGTATCCTGAAGGATCATCTGAATGCCGCCGGCGCTGTCCGACGTCGGCAGGCCGTAACTCAAATAAACCGTAATTTCCTTCGGTTTGTCAGAGGGATTCTGAACGGTAATACGGCCGGTGCGGTCCTTTTCCGATAGGAAGACAACGGTGGGGGCAACCAAGACACTGGCGCTTAGGTTGATTGCCGTAGCTGATAGTATTAAGATAAAAACAAAGAAACCCCGCAGTCCTGTTTTTCCAACAGAACGGGGGAGAAGATTTTTACTATCCATAGTAACCTCATCCTATGTTTATCCATTTTTAAATTCCTTAAGGGATCCGTTTTTTTCGGATCCCTTAAGAAAAACACTTAAAGAATATTGAACAAGTCAATTCCTTAATCGAATTAATTGCCGGTATAAGAAACCGTCAAAATAATATCGGCGCTGTATGCGGCCGCCCGCTGATCGATAGTCGGGAAAACCGTTCCGCCCATGAATATCTGAAGGATATTATCGGCGTTGCCGATGACCGTTTCCGGTATATGGTGCGGGTCAAGATTGGTGACCGCTCCGCCGCCGTGCGCCGCCGGGGTTCCGGCCGCGGTGGTATCGATATCGGCATCGGTCGCGCTGAACGAAATCACCAGACGATCGGTATTGGTCGAGTTCCAGAGATAATCGGGCAACTGCATATACATGGAGACTTCCTGGCCGCCTTCACCGGTAATCTGAAATACGCCGGCGTCGGCCACGACGGTCTTGTCGGCCACATGGGGCACGCCCTGAAGAACATCACCGAAGGCCAAATCGTGGGTCGACGTCACCTGCAATACCGCCAGCACGTTGGCGGTGGCGGAACCGGTCGCCACATCCTGGGCCAAAACATTCGCAAAACCTGCGAACAGTACCACGGCCAAAAGGCCGGCGAATTTAACTAGTTTCTGAAAACGCATTTTACAAACTCCCTCTTCTTATTGAAATAATCCCTTTTTTATTTTCTCATCCTTAAGATTCCTCAGTTGCCGGTATATGCAACTGTCAGAATTATATCCGCGGTATAAGCGTCTGCCCGCTGATCGATCGTCGGATGCACCGTCCCGCCGATAAATATCTGAAGAATATTATCGGTCGCGCCCAGGACCGTTTCCGGTATGGCATGCGGATTAAGATCGGTGATCGCCCCGGCC
>CALMKK010000289.1 GCA_937867135.1 uncultured candidate division Zixibacteria bacterium | reverse complement strand
GGCCATTCCGAGAAGCATCATGGGATGTCCGCAATCGCCTCCCATGCCCCGATGCATACCCATGCCCATTCCTTTGCCCATACCCATCCCACTGCCTCCGCACTGCCCCATCTGGGCGAAAGCGGCCGGCGCCAGCATTAATGCGACAATTGTCAATACGACTAAGTTGCGTTTCATTCTCTTCTCCTTCTTTTAATTTGGAATGTTATTCTTCTCAGGGATTCATCGGATCCATTTGTCCCATCCTAAACCCGCGTACGCACTCGAGCAACTCCCGCTCGAATCGTTCCTCAAAAACCACTAGTTTCCCCATCTGTTCGGTTGTCAAAAAGCTCTCGATTTTATTATGCAAATCCGACAGCCTTTGTTCCCGTTTGGCTTTGAGAGATGTGATCTGCGATATGCTTTTGGTGACTAAATCATTATCAATCTTGGGCGACGCCAGAATTCTGGCCAGACTATCCACGGCACTTTGAATGTCATAATTAATCTGACGTGAATCTTTGCGGAACGATGCATAGGCTTCAATGAATCTCGGACTTTGCTCGTCGCTCAGATCCAGGACCTCCATTAGTTTCAGCATTCTCAAATTTTCCAGATTCTTGGCCCTTTGCTCATGCACGCCCATGCCGTTCTGATGCATACCGCGCCCCTGGGCCATCGACTGCGAATAAAAACCCGCCAAAAAAAGAACGAAAACCATGAAAATTACAATTCTCGTCCTATTCATAAGATATCACCTGCTTTCAATTTGCTTTTGAGATAATTCATTTCTTCGTCGCTTAAACCGCCTAACAGGGCCTCATCGGCTCCAATACCATATGATTCCGCGTAATTGCCGATAACCATTTTCACATAAGGATCATCGATGGCCTGGACCGACACAGTATCCGATTGGCTGTCACTGTCATTGATGACCGCGAATATTTCATTAATTGCGGAATCGATCGATATTCCCGATGAGGTATTTCCGGTATTATATATTTCATTAATATTATGTCCGGGAAGTCGGCCGAAATAAGCCAGCAAAATTAATAAAGCGGCGGCAGCAAAAGTGGCCCCATATCTGAAAGAAAATCTGAAAAAGCGGTTTCCCCGGCTTTGATACCGGCTGATTTCTTCATCCAATCCCAATTGCATCCGGGCGAATTCATCGGCGGTCATTACCGGCTTTTCCGCAACCAGAATTTTTTCTTCGAGAATTTGCAGTTGCTGATAGAATTCGGCGCACTCCGGACAACCGGCGAGATGCTCCTTTTTGGCCGCCCCCAACTTTACGGTTCCGAATTGAATCTCCAATTCCTTTCTGAATTCCTCGCACCGCATCTTAGTTACCTCAGGTCTTTCAGGCTTTCCCGCAATTTTTCGACCGCTTTTTGATAATTGGTCTTTACCGTAGATTCCCCCTTTTTCAAAATTTGAGCGATTTCACCAAAGGGTAGTTGTTCAAAAAAGCGGAGATTGAAAATCAATTTCTGTTTTGGGGGAAGGGCCGCTACCGCCTTTGTGAGACGCCGATTCATCTCCGAGGCGGTAATGCTGTCCGGCATTTCATAAGCCGGTTCCGGCATGTTTTTCCCGCCCAGGGGGATGAAAGACATTATCTTGCGCCGTTTGAGAAAATTAAGAGTCTTGTTGGAAGCAATACGATACAGCCATGAAGAAAAATCGGCTTCCGCCCGAAAGCTCTGCAATTCACGAAAGGCGGCCATAAAAGTATCCTGAACCAAATCAAGAGCCGTTTCACGGTCGCCGGTCATTCTGTATGTTAAAGCAAACATTTTGTCCTTATTGAACTTAACTAATTGGTCAAAAGCCGTTCGGTCACCGGACTGGGCCCGGATTACCAGTTCTCGATCATTGCTCTCCATCAATTTCCAACATTCTGTGTTTTAGACAGATTGTCCATAAAAAAAGACTAATAAAAAAAGGCAAACTTTTCGGTTTGCCTTAATATTTTATATATCAATGACTTATTTAATCGCGTCGGCTCTTAATCAGAACCTTGGCATATTGCGGCATATTTTCCAGGACCTTTCCCGTCCCGCGAACCACACAGGTCAGGGGGTCTTCGGCCACATTAACCGGAAGATTAGTTTCCTGTCGGAGCCGTTTATCAAGACCGCGTAATAAAGCTCCCCCGCCGGTTAAGATTATGCCGCGGTCGAGGATATCGGAAGCCAACTCCGGCGGCGTCCGTTCCAATGACTGGCGGACCGCTTCTACTATCCTTTCAATCGGTTCCACCAGAGCCTCGCGTACTTGAACTGACGATAGCCGCAGGTTCTTGGGGACCCCGGCCACCAGATCTCGTCCTTTAATTTCCATTGAAATCTCTTTTTCCAGGGGAAAAGCCGAACCGATTTTAATCTTAATTTCTTCCGCCGTAAGCTCGCCTATAAGCAGATTATAATTTTTCTTAAGATACATCACGATGGAATCATTCATTTCATCGCCGGCGATTCGAACCGAGATATTGTTGACAATGCCATTCAGCGCAATAACCGCTATTTCCGATGTCCCGCCGCCAATATCGATTACCATTATACCCGAAGGTTGATCAACCGGCAGACCGACCCCAATAGCGGCCGCCATCGGCTCCTGCAAAAGAAACACTTCGCGCGCTCCGGCATTTTCAGCCGAATCACGGACCGCTCTCTTTTCAACTTCGGTTATACCGGACGGCACTGAGATTACAATGCGCGGTTTCATTAAATAACGATGCTTGACCACACGTCGGATGAAATCCGAGAGAAGACGTTCCGACATCTCAAAATCGGCAATGACACCGTCTTTCAGGGGACGTATCGCGGAAATTTCACCGGGGGTGCGTCCCAGCATCTCCTTGGCGGCCGAACCGACCGCGAGCACTTTACCATTGGCCCGCTCCACAGCCACTACTGACGGTTCATTGAGGACTATTCCCTGACCGCGAACGAAGACCAGAGTATTGGCTGTTCCGAGGTCTATTCCGACATCACTTGAAATAAAATCAAAGAAACCCAAATTAATCCCTTAATTACAAATCACTTCCATTGACCATATGCTTCTGCCCGGCTCAAACTTTCCGTCAGTTTAACTTCCCCTGCATCAAAAAGCAATAAAAAAACCATTGTTTTTTCAAGTATTGCTTCTTAGCCCACCTATTTCAGATCAGAGAAAATATTAATATTAAATTCGGCAGTATATCATAATACCTGAGGGTTAAAATCAAGTTCAAGCATTTTTTTATGAATTAAGATAGAGAAATTGCTTGACGCTTACTTGGATAGCCATATATTTAATTATCACGGTGACTCTCAAATATCCGTATTCGACAGCTTTGATTTCAAAACGTAAATAAACCTGTCGGTTTATTTTATCCTCACCACCCACAGGCTTGCATTTATAAAAATTTCGGGATTTTGGTCCGGGAATATTGACGCGAAATTCGACCTGATTGTGGTCAGGAGCGATTTCGAATAAGTCCCGCCGAAATCCTTGCGGGCGGGAGAAATGGGCAAAAGGCGAACTTCGATAAATGCTTTTCTGAAGCATTTTCTCTGGGCAGGGAGTATCGCATTATTATTGATTCTGGGAAGCCTTACAAGAAATTTTATTTTGCCGCCTCTCGTGGCTTTGGCCATATTTATCTGGCGGGCGCGACGAACCGACTTTTACGGGACCGTCCTGCTTGGTGTTTTGACGGCATCGCTGTATTTATTGACCCTGCCGCTCGGAAGTCATCCCGCACCGTCGTTGATCATAAAAGAGTGGTGTTGTCTGGGACTGGCTTTTTCGGCCTTTGGGGCAGTCGTTAATTTAACCGCCAAATTGTCGCTTCGGCAACCATTCGTCATTGCCTTCCTATCGATTCCAATCTCTTTGGGGTTGGCTCATTTTTCGCATTCGGGAGAGCCATATCACCGGGCGATTATCGCCAATGATATGTTGCTCCGAGTGGCCTCGCTGTTCGGCTCCTTGGTCATTTCATTTTTCATAATCTTTATAAATTCCTTAATCATTCTGGCCATAGAAAAATTAAACAATCTCAATTGCGGGCGAAAAGACTCACGCCATTTGAGAGAACCTATCTCTTGTCCTAACCGATCGATCGGCCTTTTGAAATCGGTATTCGAAATGATTGCGGAGAACCGCGCTCCTCCGCCGCTATTCTTACTAAATGGATAATTATTTATTGAAATACTTTGAATTGAGGTAAGAATGAAAAAGATTATCATTGTTATTGTAGCGGCCGCCGGCATTTTATCAATATGGTGTCCTGCGGCCATAGCCGATAGACAGGAATCATTAAAACTCTGGACGGCATATTATAAATTGCAGCCGCTTGAACCGAACAATTGCCCGCCCGATCCGGCGGCCTGGACAGCTGTCCCCTCCTTCGGAGCTGTTGATATTACGATCCCTGCGGGCGCAACTCTATGGATAGCAGGGGATAATGTTTTTTGGGAAACAAACTTCAAAATGCTTCAGGTGCTTCTGGATGGTACAAATTTGGGCGATTTAAATAATGCGCAAAATAAACCAAAAGGGTTCAGGACATGTCTGGATAGCAGCGATATTATCGAGTACATTGGTACAGTTTCGATAACACCTACAGGTAATAAAGCAATATTCAAGTACTCTTTTGATCCGCAACCGGATTGGGAATTATTCAAATTTGTCAATACCGGAACCTCTTCAGTTACTATCACGTCAATTTTAATTGATAGCGAATGCTCCTTTGTCCCCACCCTGACTGAGTGGGGTTTAATATTGCTTGTGATTTTAATGATAGCGGCATCGTTCATCGTGTACAGAGGGAAGAAATCAGCGCGGGCAACCGGCTAAACCGATGATGCACAGGGCGATGAGCATATTGGATTAAGAACTAAGGGCCATCCATATTGGTGAGGAGGACAGCCCTTGGTTCATTGAGGGGAGAATGCCGATCAGATCAGCGTCCCTTGGTCGGCATCTTCCCGATTATTTGAATTCATGTGAGGTGGTCCATTTTTTTCGGCGCGACTGCCTTTTCTAAAGAATCCGAATAATTCCGTCAAAATCTTCGGATAAAATAATAACCACAACACCAGCGGTAAGGCATCATTGAACAAAAACAATGGAAAGGTTCGGCGGAAAAATGCTTTGGAAAAATGATATTGTTCGGAAAAATAGAAGACCATCCACGACAGGAAAATATGAACGGCCGCAAGGATAATTAAGCCGCCGAATAATGCCGCCAAGAATTTTTTCCAGCCTTTTATTATTCCCGGGGTCGACAGCACCAGCGCGACATACGGTACAACATTGGTGAAGTGGTCCAATACCCACGAAAGCAGCCATTTCTTGACTCCTACCCACTTAAAAAACGGCATTGCCGCGGGGGCCAATAAATGGGGATAGAGAGCCTGCAGTTGCCAGAACCACAAGTATCCGAGAAGCGTTGAAAAAAAGACCAATTTAAGAAGAAATATTAACAGATTTTTTTTCATGATAGACTACCAGATAAAGCCATCCCACCCAGACGGCACTAATCATAATTATAAGGGTTCCCTGCCAGAAATATAAATGCATAAAATCAAACAGGCGCTGTGAGGCGGCGCCGGCCATGAGCAGAAAAATAATCCGCATTATATTGAAAAGATAGATGGCCGGAACACCCAGGGTAATTCCGATTAGCTTTTTCTTAAGAGAGGTTGAGAAGGCCAGCACCGCCGCGATAAAAATCAGGGCTTCGAACAATCCGGTGCATTCATCGATAATCTCGACCGGAAAGCCTTTGAAGACGATTTTATCGCCGGCAAATGATACATTATCTGAAAAAATGGACATCGTATATCCGACCAGGGTGGCCGTCAAATCCATAAGCCAGAGCATCTGATTATGAAAATGACTTATAAATTGGGAAAATAGAATTCCGACTAGGGCCAATAGCCCAAGGAATTTTAGGATAAATCTTAATACCGGCCGATTCTTAAAAAATGAAGAGCGCGTAATCAATTGGCCCGGGTCTTTTTGGGAATTATCGCCCAGAAGAATACCCATACCTGAATATATATCCAAAACGGCGGAATAGCAAGACGGGATTGAAGTTACGGAAATATACATTATTCATTGATGGCGGCTGTTGCTGGTTGCTCAGACAATTATGATTGGCAAATCCCTTGACTCCATATTGGCAAAATGGTATAATCGCTTGTGAAAACCGGTACAAACTTATAAAGCCAATATAGGAGCAATATAATGATTACCAAGCAACAGGCTCTTGATTACCATTCTAAAGGCAAGCCTGGAAAGATTGAAGTTACCTCCACTAAACCATGTCAGACGCAACTGGATTTGTCGCTGGCGTATACTCCGGGAGTTGCTCAACCCTGTCTCGAGATACACAAAAATCCGGCAGATGTTTATAAGTATACCGCCAAGGGAAATCTGGTGGCTGTCGTTTCCAACGGCACCGCCGTTCTGGGATTGGGGAATATCGGTGCCGCCGCCGGAAAGCCGGTAATGGAGGGCAAAGGGGTTCTTTTTAAAAGATTCGCCGATATTGATGTTTTCGATATCGAACTCAACACTGAAAACCCCGACGAAATCATCAAGTGTTGCCAATTATTGGAGCCGACACTCGGCGGTATTAATTTGGAAGATATAAAGGCCCCGGAATGTTTTTATATCGAAGAGACCTTGAAATCTACGATGAATATTCCCGTCTTTCACGATGACCAGCACGGAACCGCGATTATTTCCGGGGCGGCTCTTCTTAATGCCGTGGAACTGGTCAAAAAAGATATTTCCAAAATTAGAGTGGTCTTTTCCGGCGCCGGCGCAGCCGGCATTGCCTGTGCTAAGTTATATTGTTCCCTTGGCGTGGATCCTGCAAATATACTCATGATAGATTCCAAAGGCGTTATATACGAGGGGCGCGGAGACAATTTTAACAAATACAAACAGCAATTTGTCCGAAAGACGGATCGCCATACTCTTGCCGAGGCGCTGAAGGATGCCGATGTTTTTGTCGGTGTTTCGGTGGCCAATGCCGTCACGCAGGATATGGTGAAATCGATGGCCAATGATCCCATAATTTTCGCGATGGCCAATCCCGACCCGGAAATTACCTATCCTGACGCCGTCGCCGCCCGCAAGGATGTCATTATGGCTACGGGTCGATCCGATTATCCCAATCAAGTGAACAATGTACTGGGATTTCCTTTTATTTTCCGCGGCGCTCTGGATACTCAGGCCACGGCCATTAACGAAGAAATGAAAATCGCCGCGGTGCACGCGCTGGCTACTTTGGCAAAAGAAGATGTCCCGGATGAAGTGGCTCGTGCCTATGGCGTGGAACGCTTTAAGTTTGGCCGCGATTACATTATTCCCAAACCGTTTGATCGCCGCGTCCTGATCTGGGAAGCTTCCGCCATCGCGGCGGCCGCCATGAAAACCGGGGTGGCCAGAAAACAAGTTGATATCGAGGATTATAAACGACAACTGGGAATGCGGATCGGCCGAGGGCGAGCTGTCATGGAAACCATGTCGGGCAAGGCCCGCAGTAATCCCAAGCGGGTAGTATTTCCCGAAGGAACATCATCACGAATTATGCGAGCGGCCAAAATAGCGGCTACCGAAAAAATCGCCACGCCGATTCTTCTGGGCAATGCCGAATCGATTAAGAACCTGGCTAATGAACTCGAAATCAATCTTAACGGCATCGAGATTATTAACCCGGCCACATCACCAAATAGACAGAAATATGGCGAGAATTTCTATCACAAACGCCAGCGGCACGGAGTCACGCTCGACGGGGCTATTAGTACTATGACCAATTCCACATATTTCGGCATTATGATGCTGGAAATGGGGGATTGCGATGCTGTTCTCTCCGGGGTATTATCGGATTATCCTACGACCATGCGCCCGGCTTTACAGATTATCGGTCTCAGACCCGGAGTCTCCCGGGTATCCGGTCTGTTTGCCATGATTCAGAAAAATAAAGTCTATTTCTTTGCCGACACGACCGTGAATATCGATCCGAATCCTGAAGAACTTGCGGAAATTGCCATAAATGCGGCAAATATGGCCAAAATCTTCAATATTGAACCGCGTATTGCCATGCTTTCCTTCTCCAATTTCGGCTCGGCCCGATATCCGGAATCCGACAAGATGGCGGCCGCGACAACCATTATTAAAAAGAAGGCCCCGGAACTAATAGTTGACGGTGAAATGCAGGCCGATACGGCTCTTCTTCCGGATTTGATGAAACAACATTATCCGTTCTCCAAATTGCAGGAGGAGGCCAATGTCTTCATATTCCCGGATCTGAATTCGGGCAATATTGCCTACAAATTATTGGAGCAAATGGGCGGCCTGATGGCCGTCGGTCCGATACTGATGGGATTAGCCAAGCCGGTTCATGTTCTGCATCGCACCCTCGACGTGAATCAAATCGTAGATATGGTGTCAATTGCCGTAGTGAATTCCCAGATTCTGCATAAGCTGTAATCTGCGATAACTCATATTTACAAAAAGCCGAGATGCATGTCTCGGCTTTTTCTTGTCCGCCCCTGATTTAGAATAAAAATTTTATGACCAATCAAGTCGATAGATTCTTTGCCCGTCGCCTTTGTTTCTGCGGGATGAAAATATTTTGAATAATATCCAACCGAAGGCAAAGCCTCCGACATGGGCCAGCCAGGCCACACCGCCCTGGGCATTGGCATCAATGGCCGACATAAAGATCTGATAAAATATCCAGAAGCCAAGGACAATTGCCGCCGGAATTCGAACCACCCGTATGAAATAGAAAAGAAAAATAAGCGTCAAAATTCTGGCTTTGGGATAGAGAACAAAATAGGCCCCCATCACACCTGCAATCGCTCCCGACGCCCCTACCAGAGGAACCTGAGAGTTCGGTCCGAAAATAATAAACAGCGCGGCCGCAGCGATGCCCGACGCCAGGTAAAATAGAGCGAATTTTATCGGACCGAGATGGTCCTCGACATTATTGCCGAACACCCAGAGAAACAACATGTTGCCACCCAAATGAAGCAGGCCGCCGTGAAGAAACATGCTGGTTAGGAGAGTCAGATATTCGGGAAACGCCGATCCCGGCAAAGATGGCGTCAAATGGAATATATCATATGGTATAAGGGCGAATTGAGCTATGAAAAATTGCAGTTGCGGTTGCGGGAGGGTCGCGGAATAAATATAAACCAGGCTATTTACGGCAATCAGGGCGATAGTAATAATTGGCTTGCGGCTGGCAGGATTATCATCTTTCAGCGGGATAAACATATCTTATCGCTTCCCGGCTCCTTTCCCCGTCCTCACGTAAAAGATCGCTTTCAATGTACTGCTGTTGCCGGCGGCGTCCGTGGCCCGCACATCCAACTGATGGCCACCGTCGCCAAGCTTTTGATCCGGACTGGTTGATAAAATTCCCCGTTCCGGGTCATATTCCGGAATGAGCCAACGGCCATCCACCGAGACCAAAATATCCCGATCATCTTCAATTCCGGAAAAATTGTCCGTCAACCTGATTCTTATTTCCGGCAAGGAGTTTCTGCTGATTTTGCGGTCACCCGGAGAGACGAAATATATTTGAGGGGGCTCATCATCCTTCATCAGCGCAAAAGTCCCGAGTAGATTGCTTTTCACCGATAGCCGACCGGCAAGATGCTCCGGTTTCATCCATTGCCAGCCATTATCGGTCGCTCGACACAGACCGATATTTTTGAGGTCGGGCCCGTTATATTTCATCGATACGGTTATCGGGTTCGCCAGGGGCTGAATTTCGGGACTGATATCGTAGACGGCTGAAAAGATATCTTTTGACTGTCGCCGCAATCTGCCGGTCGGCATGACTTCCAAATAAACCGGCTCATAAAAATTGTTGGAGTCATAACTCACCTGAAATTCGGAATTTATCGGGAAAGATTCCCATTCTTTATTTTTCCCGGCCAGAGTGACAGAGACTTCTTTGGTCGCCACGATAGCGTCATGATAATACAAGTCTAGCCGTATAATACGGCTATTGATGGCGGGATTATAATAAAAGGCTACAAATTCACGGCCCGGACGGGGGGATGTCTCTATTTTTCCGATGTACCCGTCATCATAGACAATGCCGACCTGAGGCGGAAAGGACCAGAGTGAGGAACCACCGATTTCGAAATAAATTCCCCCATCGGCCAATCGATAACTTAAGTTGAATCGCGGATTTGATTGTTCTGAAAGGGGCGCATAGTGCTCTTCTTTATTCCAGCCCGATTGCCCCAAAATTCTGACCTTGACGGCCTTGGGGCGGTTTTTACCCGATGGCAAATTGATCCGATAATCCTGGGAGCCCCGGGAATCAATCCGATCTTTTCCCAAGGTGCGCCACCCCCCTTTTCCGGAGGCGGTCATTACGGCAATGCTTTTAATATCAAGAAGGCGACTCTCGCTTGAAGGATGCAAATAGAAAACGGAATCATCGACCATTTTAAAATTGGTAATATTGCCGCGCGGACCGTATACAAAAGGAAATTCAATCGTTGATTTATTGCCGGCGGCGTCAAAAACCTCAATAAGTCCGCGGTGAAGGCCGACAGCCGTTGAAGCCGTCGGAGGAAATACTCCGCCTTCTTTGTAAAGCGACCGGCTTCCGCTGAATTTTGGGGATTCTGATTGAAAAAGCACAGTACGATAATCTCTGTTTTCCACGGCCGGCCCATAATCATAGCAGAGATCGACCAGGCGGGTTTCGTTATAATCGTATTGATTGAAGGTTATTTCATAGTAGATGTAATCATCAATCAGCAACCGGGCTTTGAAAATATTCAGTTTCGGACCACCGGGCGAC
>CALMKK010000288.1 GCA_937867135.1 uncultured candidate division Zixibacteria bacterium | reverse complement strand
ATTTCCAACGGAGCTGATATCAAAACCCTGGTTTCCTTCGGTCCTTTTGATCTGAAACGCGGTGAAGTCGCTCCTTTCACGTACGCTGTCGTCGCGGGGCAGGATTTCCATAATTCCAAGAATATTTATCCCTTCCTCGATCTGGGATTGAATGCCCTCTGGTCCGAATGGATTTTTGACAACCCCGGGGTTGATACCGATGGTGACGGCTTCCGCGGGAAATACCACGTCTTCTGCAAGGATTCCGTGCTGGTGCGTATCGATACGTTGGTTCGCCCTCCGTATGATACTTTATACGACACCGTTTACGGATGTCTCTATGGCGATACGGTCTGGTATACCGGCGACGGCATTCCTGATTTCAAAGGCGCCGCTCCGCCCCCGGCTCCTAAATTCAAGCTGGCTCCCCGAATCGCCCCGGATAATTCCGGCGAGATAAATATTCGCTGGAACGGATATGTGTCGGAAACATCGCTCGATCAATTCAGCCATCAACCCGATTTCGAGGGGTATCGCGTTTATATTTCGATGACCGGCCGCGTTTATGATTTTACGCTTGTCACATCCTATGATATAGACGATTACGACAGATGGGAATATGACGCCGACTATGGCGGATGGGTCGTGAAAAATCCTCCGTACAAGCTGAGACTTCTGAAACAGATGTACGGCGATAATTTCGATTGGAGCCTCTATTTCAATTCCGATCATCCCTTTGTTTTTTATAATCCCTTTACCCGGAAATATGAGAAGTACTTTTTCACAAGGCATGACTGGAATGAATCTGAGGTCCACGATTCCCTGAAAATTCACAAAATTTTTCCCGATCAGCCCTATCCCTCAACCATGAATCTCGACAGCGCCCGGATGTTCTATCCCAATGAAGTTACCGAGGACGGCCAATTGAAATATTTCGAATATGAATATACTTTAATAAATTTGCTCCCATCACAACCTTATTATGTTTCGGTGGCCGCCTTTGATCAGGGTTTCCCGGCGAAGAAATTGCGCTCTCTGGAAACCGACCCCAGTCTCAGCGCCCAGCGCGAATTCGCCCAAAATTCCAGCGAGTTGGTCAAAAAAGAAGGTCTTAAAGTGATTGTTTATCCCAATCCTTACCGGATCGACGGCAATTATCGGGAACGGTTCGAAGGATGGGAAAATCCCAATTTATCAGTGGAACGGAGCCGCGCCATTAATTTCACGAATTTGCCCAATAAATGCACTATCCGCATTTTTTCCATCGACGGCGACTTAATTCGAACCATAAATCACGATTTCCCCCCGGGTTCACCGGGAAGCATGCACGATACCTGGGATCTTATCTCCCGCAACACCATGTCCGTCACTTCCGGCATTTATTATTTTTCCGTGGAATCGGAGATGGGCAACCAAATCGGGAAATTTGTAATTATTAAATAGATCAGTTTTTGTATAAATTTAATTCCGGCGGAATGGTGCGCGCCATCCGCTTGAATCCCACGGCGGCTATCAGTACCATTATCGCCACCGTCCCCCACATATAAATAAAATGCGGTTTGGTCCAATCCAGAAGTAATCCGCCCAAAAGCGGTCCGAGCGACCACCCGCCGGTGACCGCAAAACCGTAGATACCCATATATCGCCCGATTCTCCCTTCCGGGGCCAAATTGGCGGCGATTGACAAAGCCGGCGGCGACACACAATTTTCAGCCATCGTAATCAAAACGAAAGCCGTCACAAAATAGGCATAGACCCCGGTCAGGCCGATCAGGAAGAAACCGCATGCATAAATGAACGCCCCCAGGGCCAATTGATTGGTCAATTTTACCTGTCGCAGAATTCGGGTAGTGGGCAATTGTAGAAATGTGACCATAAGGCCGTTCAGAGTGAAAAGAAAGCCGAGTTGCGCCTTGGTGATCCCCTTGAAATCGACCGAATAGAGCGAAAAGGGCGCAATCATTTGTGATACCACCAGATAAAGGAGAAAAACGAGACCGGCGTGCATGAATATTTTTTCATTGCCCTTAATCAAAAAGAGATAGCGCCAATTCGATTTTTCCTGCGCCTGCAAAATCGGCTTGATCCCCTTCATCGAAAGCGAAATAATAATGGCGGATATAAAAACAAGAGCGGAGGAAATTATAAATAGGGTCGAATATGATACTCCGGCCACAAATCCCCCGATAGCCGGACCGGCCGCCCATCCCAGATTCTCCGCCGAACGAACTACGGCATACCCTTCGGTGCGGAACTTGATATCGACCAAATCCGCGACGGCGGCGTTGGCGGCCGGCTGGAAAAACGAACCGAAAATGAAATTGATGATAATGGCACCGCCGATACCCCAGAAACTCCAGTGGGCGTATATGGCATATGCCACCAGGATGAATGTAATCGACCGCATCAACTGCGCCCCGATCATAATGCGATAGCGCCCGATTCGATCCGACAATTCGCCCCCGATCGATTGTGAAACGGAGCGCACTATCGCGGCCACGCCGAAAAATACCCCGATCTCCGAAAGCGACATTTTCAATTCCGAATGAAAATAAATCGATATGAAAGGAATGGAGATGGAGAATCCGACCGACGAGGTAAACCAGCCGATCATCAAGATCCAGAGATGCTTATCGAATTTTTTTAAGGAGCCAAACATCACTTATTCAAATCGCGAACCAAATAATCGGCACATTTATTAAATCCATCCAGGCGATATTTCCCGAAACCGTTTCTTGCCATACTCAATAATGTTCCGTCACGGCGCCCGGCCGTCAACATTTCGCCAAATTTATCGGCTTTATTCCCGGTGTCAAGGTCAACGACCGTTTTATGAGAAAGAAGAAACAGCCGGTTCAAAGGCGCAAAGGAACCGATTAAAGGGTGCAATATAAACATCGGAAGTCCCATACCCACCGCCCAGTTGGTTCGTTCGTGAGAGGGTGCAACAAAATAGTCAAAGAGGCTGAATAAGCGGCAAGTCGCCCGATTTTCATCATCCCGGTCGGCAAATGATATCAGGGCGGTCCGGCTTTCGCCAAAAATCATTTCCGGCTTTACGGGGAGCTTCTCAGAATTGAATTCGCTCGGCCGCACGGTACGGCGCAAGTTCTTTTCGAGCCTTCCCCCTTGTCGGCAAAAGATTATTCCTCGATACCCCGCCCCGGCATTTGCTTCGACCGCTCGGATAATCTTATCGATATGCGGCGGCGGTTCCGCTCCCGACGAGAAAAATGCGCCCGTCAGGGGTTCTTCGGAAGCAAGGCGCCTCACCCGCTCTTCGAACATATCCGAAGCCTTGGCCGCCAGTTCCGCTTCGATACATAGCCCGGTTACAAATATATTGTCCGCCCGCAATCCTTCTCCGCGAAAGACTTCTTTTGATTGCTCCAGCGGGACAAAAATCTGTCCTGAATTTGATACCATTGATTCCCGCGGTACCGCAATTTCTCCGTGCTGATAATAGACGGGGACTAAACCGCGAATCATGGGAACCAGCATCGGATGCGAAACCAGAGTCGGATTATTGTTGGTTTTAAGATATTTCCGAATGCCCCGGGACAAAATTTTCTCTATCAGTCCGAAGCGGTCGGCGTTGCGGCGGCACCGCCATTGCCCGTAAAGGCGGGATAGCAGTCCTCCCCGGCTACCCCAGCGGTAAATGGCCGCAATTCGGAGCCAGAGAAATTTTGACAGCCCTGAAGAAATATCAATAATATTGACCTTGTTTAAGGCCGGCCCCGAAAAGCCTTTGCCTTTCAGTTGCTCTATAATGCCGTCCAGATAGAAGGGATGGCCCCGTCCGATCTCGAGATATATGATATTGAGTTTGCGCACTCGGTTAGTTGATTCAATAAAGGTTCAGTAACTTTCTGTTGACTTTCAATATATGTTTATGCCATCTTTTTGCCTATGAAAAAAGCCTTCAATAAGCTGATTGGAATCCGGCCCGGCTTGTTGATGTTATTGGCTTATCTCTTTGTCATCACCGCCGGGGCATTTATTCTGCTTCTGCCCCCTTTTCATCGGGTCGAAACATCATTTCTCGATTCTTTCTTTACCTGCACATCCGCCGTCTGCGTCACCGGCCTTATTACAGTCGATACCGCCACCGTCTGGACTTTTTGGGGGCAGTTGACAATATTGATTCTCATACAACTGGGGGGACTGGGAATAATGACGATCGCCACCCTTGTATTCATTTCCGCCGGACGCCGCATATCAGCCGGCGAGAGACTATACTTTGAGGCCACCGTGGCGGTTGGAAAGTTCCACGACATCTTCTATTTGTTGAAGCGGATTTTTGCTTTCACATTAGTCATTGAAGTCGTCGGGATTCTTTTATTGACCGTCGGCTTTATGAAATCCAATGGCATTGTCGATTCTCTCTGGTATAGTACTTTTCACGGTATCTCGGCCTTTAATAATGCCGGATTCTCTCTTTTTACGAATAATCTAATCGACTATTCCTCCAATGCCATTGTCAATATCACAATTATGGCTCTCATTGTTTTCGGCGGACTCGGTTATTTTGTCATGATTGAATTGACGGAATTGTTTTCTCGAACCGGTCATCGCCGTTTCTCGCTTCACGCCAAATCGGTATTAATTGTCACTTTTTGTTTGATTCTTTTTGGAGCCCTTGGTCTTTATGCCTCCGGAAACCTGACCCTTATGGACTCTTTCTTCCAATCTATCACGGCCCGCACCGCGGGATTTAATACGGTGGATATGGCCGCGCTGTCTCATGCCTCAATTATTATTTTGATGATTCTCATGTTTATCGGAGCCTCGCCCGGTTCGACCGGCGGCGGCATTAAGACCACCTCTTTTCTGGTGGTGATCCAGTTGGCAGTCAGCCGCTTGAAGGGCAAGTCGCGAGTGGCGGCGTTTCATCGGACAATTCCGAATGCCGATATTATCAAATCGGTCGCGGTTTTCACTCTGGGAATACTGATCGTTACGGCCGTCTCCGCGGCTGTAATTATTTTTCAATCGGCTCTGCCGGGAACCGATGCTCGAATTTTCCGTGATGCTTTGTTTGAAACGATTTCAGCCTTCGCCACAGTGGGATTGTCTATGGGAATGACCCCCTATTTGACCGGAGCCTCCAAAATTGCTATAATCATTACTATGCTGATAGGGAAAGTGGGTCTTTTGACTATCGCTTACAGCCTGGCGGCCCCCAAAGGGCGCAAAGCCGAAATAATATATGCTGAAGAAAATATAATGATAGGATAGATGCTATGAAAAGATTCGGTGTTATCGGATTGGGAAATTTTGGCTTTTACATTGCCAAGACTCTTTCAGAAGAAAAACATGAAGTGGTCGCCATAGATACCAACCAGGCCAAAGTCCAAAAGGTCTCGGAATTTGTCGATATGGCGGTAGTCGGCGACGCCACCGATATTGAACTCTTGAAACGGCTCGGGCTGGCTGAGGCCGAGGCGGTCATAGTCTCAACCGGCGATGAAATCCAATATTCCATTCTTATTACCATGTTCTTGAAAGAACTCGGGTGCAACAATGTTGTGGCGAAGGCCACTTCCGAAGAACATGCCCGCGTTCTGGAAAAAGTCGGCGCCGACCGGGTAATTATTCCCGAAAAGGAAATGGCCGAAAAAAGCGCCAAGTCCTTGGCCACGCCCAATATGATTGATTTTGTACCGCTATCGGAAGATTATATCGTGGCCGAAATTTCCCCCGGTTCGGAGATGTTACATCGCAGTCTATCCGAGGTGCAATTGCGGACCCGCTACAATGTCCAGCTGTTGGCCATCAAGGAGGTTATCCCGGACAAGTTGATATTTGTCCCTTCCCCTGATTATAAGTTCAAGGACAGCGATATTCTTCTGGTTCTCGGGAGGAAGGAAGATGTGGAGAAATTGCGGCGAAATGCCTGATCGAAATCCTTAGTGAACCGTAATTGCTGATATCATTTTGGCCAGATCGATTAAACGAACTATTTTTCGCTCCTGTACAATCTGTCCGTATAGATTATCGCGCCTGACATCGGTACCGGCTATTTCCACTTCCCGAATTTCATCGGCGGTGACCCGAATAATCTCTTCGGCGCTGTCCACAACCAGCCCGATTTGTCTCCGTTCACTTTCAACAACAATCAGGCGGTAGTCAACCGAAGCGGCGATGGGCCCGTTCAGCAGTATTTCGTCCGGGTAGTAAATCTTCAACTGCCGGTCTTTATATTTGATGAATCCCTCTCCCCCGACGATTGGCGGAATTTCGGCCCCTTTGAAATTGACTATTTCTTCGACATTCATTACATCCAGGCCGAAAAAATACTCCCCCAGCTTAAAGCATAGAAACTGAATTTGAGTTTTCTTTTTCATAAATAAATTATCGGTATAATACCGTTTCAACTTCCATATTACCGCTATTCGCCACTATAAAACAAGAAAAAATATGCCGTCCGGAGCATCACTTTATAATATGGCCATATGCTAATAATCAGCAGCAGGTTATGATTTCAAACCATTCGCCGCATTGATTATCTCAACCATCCTGCGGGCCGTGGTCGGGGAGTGGCCGCTGTAGTGATTGTTAAAATAGGCATAGACTTCCCCCTTCTCGCGCGAGAATTCTTCCATCAAATCCACCCACCATTTGAGATCGGCCTCGTGGTTGAATCGCTCGTAACTGAAATCGTTTTCGATTTTCTTGCGGTCGCCCAGAAACCGAATATAAGTATAATCGGCCGTTTTTTCGGTTTTGCGGGGCATCCAGGGATGGTCGATAAAACACAAGGCGATTCCCCGCTCCCGCAATAATTCATAAAACTCCGGCTTCAGCCACTTGCGATTGCGCACCTCCACGGCCGTCTTTGCTCCCTCCGGGATATTATCCAGAAGGCCCTTCAAAATGCCATCATGTTCGACCGGGTTGAATCCATACGGAAATTGAAGAAGCAGCGGCCCCAGTTTTTCTTCCAGGTGACGCATGACGTCGATAAAAGCCTTGAGATTCGCCACCCGCGACTCCAATGCCCCTTCATGGGTCACGGTCTGCGGAAACTTGGCCGTGAAAATAAAATCGGGCGGCGTGGTTTTTTTCCAGGTTTTAACCGTCTCGATAGTCGGTATCCGGTAGAATGTCGAATCTACCTCTACGGTATTGAAAACAGAAGCATAAAACCGCAGGAAATCTTTGGGCGAACAAAACTGGGGATAGAAATTCCCCAGCCAATCGTTATAGCTGTAACCCGAGGTTCCGATATGGATTCTTGGACATTTTTCTTTCATCACCCGCTTAACAAATGAATTTGGGCAAAGTTCAATTTAAGTCGGCCTTAAACCGGCCGGATCTGCCCTTGCCAATCGCCGGGAAATGACTTATTTTTATGAATTCTTAAAAGAAGGGATAATTATATGAAAGATAAACGAAACTCCATTCTGGCCAAAAACCTGATCGATTACTCCGTGACTTTGAAACCGGGCGAAATCGTCTATGTCGAAATCAAAGGCAAGGAGACTTTGGAACTGGGCAAAGAGATTATTCGATACGCCGCCGAAAAAGGCGGAATGCCGTTCTGGTTTTATAACGATGAATCGCTATTGCGTCAATTTCTGCTCACTGCCAATGAGGAGCAATTCCGCAAAATGGCCGAATTCCATCTGGAAATGATGAAACGCTCCGCCGCTTATATCGGTTTGCGCGGCTCCGACAATCCCTTCGATCTGGCCGATATTCCTTCCAAACAGATGGAAATGTACCAGAAAATATTTTATAAACCGGTCCACCTGGAACAACGGGTCAAGCGGACCAAGTGGGTGGTTCTCCGCTATCCCAATAACGCCATGGCTCAATTGGCCGAGACATCGCAGGAAAAATTCGAGGATTTCTATTTCAATGTCTGCAATCTCGATTATGCCAAAATGTCCAGGGCGATGGATCCGCTGGCGGATCTGATGAAAAAAACCGATAAGGTCCGGCTGGTTTCCCCCGGCACCGACTTAACCTTCTCCATTAAAGGCATTGGCGTCGTCAAATGCGACGGCACCCGTAATATTCCCGACGGCGAAGTTTACACCGCCCCGGTGCGGGAATCGATTAACGGAACCATAACCTACAACACTCCGTCACTCCATGAAGGCTTCGTCTATAACAATATTTCCTTCACCTTCAAGAACGGCAAAATCGTGAAAGCGACCTCGGCCTCATTTGAGGACAAACTCAACAAGGTCCTCGACACCGATGAAGGGGCGCGCTACGTGGGCGAATTCTCTCTCGGCGTGAATCCATTTGTCCTCCATCCGATGAAAGATACCCTTTTCGACGAAAAAATCCGCGGTTCCATTCATCTCACTCCGGGCGCCAGCTACGATGAGGCCCCCAACGGCAATAATTCCGCCGTTCACTGGGATCTGGTTCTGATTCAGCGGAAAGATTACGGCGGCGGCGAAATTTATTTTGATGATAAACTTATTCGCAAGGACGGCGTCTTCACCGACCCGAAACTGGAGCAGGCCTTCTCGGAAGAAAATCTTCGGAGCTGATCGCACCAAAAATAAAACAAGACCGGAGTCAATCCGGTCTTTTTTTTATTG
>CALMKK010000287.1 GCA_937867135.1 uncultured candidate division Zixibacteria bacterium | reverse complement strand
CGAAGAATCTTGATCGTGTATTCCGTCCCCGGATTTTCCCGGAGCAGTTTTCGGATACCGATCAACCCGTCATATTCTTTAACGGGCCGCCCGTTTATGGCCTGGATTATATCGTAAATCATGAGCCCGGCTTTTTCGGCCGGCGTCCCGGGCGAAGCGAATAAAACTTCGACCTGATCGCTCTCGGTATATCCCACCTGCAGGCCGCTATTATCTCTGGCGAATGTTTTTCCGAAGTCGGCGCCTTTTTCGACAATCACCCGGCCCCTTTTATAATCGAGATAAAGATTAAAATTGCGCAACAGGTCGTTGCCGATATTGCCGAGCAATTCGCGTCCCGAGAAAGCACCCTGTCCCTTGTCCAAAGGCCAGGATATTATCGGCTTGTCCAGAGTATAACCGGCAAACTTCATGGAATTGAATCTGGCGGAGCGGGTATGCATATCACCGCCGGCACCGAATCCCAGAGCATCTATTCCCTTTTTATTCAAGAGCCCGATACTTTCGGCATACGGAAAGTGGAAATCCACATTGCCCGCGCCCAGGTCGAGATTCCAGAGGCCGCTGTCTTTGCTGTCAACCGTCATCGGAATATGAAACATATTATCCTGCGAAAGCGGCGATTCGATAATTTTGCCGGTTCCGTTATAGACGAAACTATCGGGATCATAGAACGAGATCAGTTCTTTGGCATAATCGATTTTGGTCACAAACCGCGAGAGAAAATCATACCCCAAAATCCCGGCAACCTCCAGACCCATGACTTTGTGAAACAACCCCTGCAGACTGATCGCCATTATTTTTTGCTGATCGATTTTGAGTCCCTCTAGCGAGTACTCAGGGATGGTTGTAAAGGAGACATCGACCACCCGGCTGACACCCTGTCCCTTAATGTTTCCTTCCATCTTGAGTCCTATATTTGCGGCGAAACTGCTGTCAAGCACGGAACGACCCGCGCCGGAATCCAGAATCCATTGGTTGGTTTTGCCGTTGATGGTGACAATCAGATAAATATGCCTCTCAATAAATT
>CALMKK010000286.1 GCA_937867135.1 uncultured candidate division Zixibacteria bacterium | reverse complement strand
AACGGCAAAGAATTATCCGGCCGGACTTTGAAGGTCAACGAAGCTCGTCCGCAGACCGAGCGGGCCGGCGGCGGCGGTGGCGACCGCGGTGGACGTCGTTCCGGAGGGCCGCGCCGATTCTAAGTTAACTATCGAAAATCACATATTATTGATAGATATCTGATTTTTTAAAGAGCCCGGCTGTTCGCCGGGCTTTTAATTTGTAAGCCGTTCGGAAATTTGTCAGGTCATCAATATTTGAAACAAATCTGCGGTTTTGGCCCTCCCTTGTATAGGTAATCAATTAAATAACCGACATCCAGAATGACCGTTCGTCCATCGCAGTCGGCATCCCCGACCCGGACATCAGGTTGCAGAGGGGGGCCGTTTCTATAGAGAAAATTTAGCAGATAATTGATATCAATTATATTAATAATTTTGTCGTTATTCACATCCCCTCTGACCACCGCCAGCAGAGCGCGGAAAGCATTGGCCAGCCCATAGCCATAGACCGGATCCCAGCCTACGCTATCATAATTGTCACCAATTCCATCCATTGCTGAACTGTCTATAACCATTTTGAGTATAGTAAATACTTCCATTTCAGGCCTAAGGGAATATTCACTTTTTAGCAAAGCTATAATAGAAGCGACTTGCGGTGCAGCGGCTGAAGTTCCCCCAAAGGTACAGATATAATTGTCATTTGTTATTGCACATGCGGTATAAATTGGATTCCAGCCAAGCTGGCCCATTTGATCCAAAGTCATAATATCACCCGCATCATAATATCTATAATATCCTGAAGGCGCAACGACATCAATACCTTCACCTGAGCCGCTGTATGCCCAGTGATCACCGGTCTTTTTTATTGCCCCCACACCAATAGTTGACGGGAGCGAAGCGGGGAATTTGATCGTGTTGCCTATTGGCAAATACTCCCCCAGATTGCCGGTTGAAAAAACGCAGGCTATGCCCCAAGAGGCCATCACTGTAATAATTGAGTCAATATTGGAGTAAAAGGAACCATTTGGCCAACCCCAAGAACAGCTTACCACCATAGAACAACCATTATTAATTGAATAATGTAAGGCATAACTCAAAGCATTTTCATAAATTAAAGGGTTCCACGACCATCCCCCAAAATCATCGGCACATTTTATTGGAAGAAAATAGCAATTTGGGGCGATTCCAGATATGCCAATTTGATTATTCGTCCCAGCGCAAATAATTCCCTGACATGCCACGCCGTGGTTTGTCGAATCGCCGGAGATGGGATTATTATCTGGATGTGGCGTTTTGTAGTTATCGCCAACGAAATCATAACCGCTACTCCATAATATTTTTGATACGTCGAGGTCTTCATGGTTATAGATGAACCCTTCATCGAGAATAGCAACAACTACATTACTATCTCCCATTGTAAAATTCCAGGCGGATTTTGCCCCAATATCGATTCCAAAAGTCCCGCCGGTCTGGCCATAATTATATAAATTGTATTGGTAATGAAATAAAGAGTCATTTGGCTCAAAGTCAGGTGTTGGCGCCGCAAATGCCGCTTGAGCATAATTGGCCAAGTGCAATTAACAGAGTTGATTGGCAATATTGAGCGGATTTCCTACAGATAAGGAGGTTATAGTCACTTTTCGACTTCCTGTAAATTCATTACGTCCCTCAATCTGAATCAATTTGTAATAATCATAAATGCTATCGATTTTTTCTTGAGAAATTGAGTCAGGAAAAGACAGAATAATAATATCAGTTTGTTCATATAAATTGCCTTGAGTATCGAGATAGGAAGGAAAGGCGAATAAGATCTCATCCAGGGAATCAAGTTTATTAATTGCCTCCAGCGCCGTATATTCTTCCCTAATATAATATCTAAAAAATTGACCGTAGATCTGAATCGGTATACGATTAGGATCGATAGCAGGTACCCGGCTTGTCAATGAGCCAAAATCCGGCGTCGGATAAAATGGATTATATTTGAGAGTAATAATCGAATCACATTGATATAAGGGGATTGGCTGCATTTTGTAATAGTAATATTCGCAATTTGCAGCAGTTGCGAATAACAGGCAAGCTAAACCGACCATAGCACTTAGCCGAAAAGTTCTAGTCATACGCATATTACACCTTCCATTTTATTTTGGTATTTTGCCGACGACAATAGCCGCGGCGTCAAATAATGCATAAGGCTTAATTGTGCTGATAATCTTGCCTTCATACAAATCAACAACCCGCATCGGAACACCCCCGAGTGAATTTGAACTGCTGCCTAAATATGCTCTTCTATTATCAGGCGCAATTATCAGCTGTCCGAAACAGGGATAACCTATGATACCTGACGAATAATCGAAAGCCGGGATTATTGATGTCAATTCGTGACTTAGTGCGCTGAAAATATATATATCTCCGCGCGGAATAAGATCATGCACGCCCTCTCCACCATCCGTCATATAAACCAGTTTTGCATCCCGCGATATCGCTACCGCTCCGGTTGGTCCCACAATTGACATTTTAGCCAATACGGAATCGCTATCTATGTTATATTGATAAAAGGATCGCTCCCCGTGGAAATAGATATCTCCGGTAACCCAATTATGCGCCACGTTATTAGCTGTAATTGGCCCGAAATATGGATCATAAAGCAGTTTGGTTGCAAGTAGAGATTGACTTCTGCAGTCAATAACGTATAAAGTATCAAAATTGGTGCAATAGAGCCGGTCACATACCGTATCAAGATAACCTGAATAAACCACCTTGCCTATTGAATCAAACGGATTTAGACTCATCGGATCGATGAAATAAATTTGTTTCGTCGGGTAACAAATGCAAATTCCGTAATTATCTGAACCATCAAAAAAATAATCACCGTACTGGTTTGTTGACCCTAAGTAGGCCAAATCCCTTGTTCGATAAATTTCCATTGTGTAACCGTCATATTTGGTTACCAAAAGGCGGTCATTGTCGGGAGTAAGAAAAATACCGTAGCCGTAATATCCGATTCTGATAGAATCGACAATTGTATCGGAGGGTGTATCCAGAGACATTATAAACCTATTCCAAGCATCATAGACATAAACACGATAATTACCCGCGGGCGGCGATTCCGGCTCCTTGGGACAATCGACACAATGCCGCTCGCAGGAAAGTGAAAAGACC
>CALMKK010000285.1 GCA_937867135.1 uncultured candidate division Zixibacteria bacterium | reverse complement strand
AGAACGATCCTTCCTGCCCGTAGGCAATTATAGCCCCGCAATGCATCAGCAGATGTTCTGCATTATATTCAAATGATGGACCCGACAAAGACGCCCCCGTGATATTGAAAAGATCACCCGGTTCACCCGGAATGACATTATTGTTTAGGATGCCGTCCCAACTCTCCGTATATGTCATATAAAATAGGTTCTGGAGCGCCTTGAATGAAGGATCAACCCAGGTTGAAGTATTGATCCAGGTGACATTCGTTACGTTCCCTATTCCCGAAAAAAGAAACGGCATGGAAAATGAACCTCGCAGATCGGTATTTGTGGCATAAATATCAATATAGAAAAGTGTACTTGGCACTATGCTTTTGACTGAATTCACATTGGTTGCCCCTGGGCCAGAAATATCATAGCGAAAAACCAGGCTTGCCTTTGTTGATCCGAATAGCATGATTTCTAATAAAAGAACGACTATAGTCTTACAGAAACAACTCATAATCATCTCCCGAACGTGAGATAAATGAAATAGTACGAACGCTTGAAATATAAAAACAATCCTCTATTTGGCAAGAAGAATTTACACCATAAAGCGGCCATGCCGACAGAAAAATGGCACCATACTGTCAGAATCTGTCAGTGGAACCGCCCAATTTGCCAAAAATTTGCCAAAAGCTATAGCTCCGGTGCGTCTTCGATTCTGACACTTCTTCTTTTTCACCATCTGCGATGTCATTCCGGCATCAATTCGGAACTACCCTCACATCCTCATTCCACCATCACAACGCCATTCCACCCCTACAACGTCATTCTGGCGAAGGCCAGAATCCAACGGGGTGGATTCCCGGCCAAGCCCCGAATAACAACCGGGTGGCCCACCGCTTGAGGCGTGTGTTGAAATTCGCAGAGTACAATTTTAATATCAATTTCATGTGAATTGCCTCGCGGGGCCTATAGGTACAGAGAGGTCTATAATTATGCCCTTTTGCAAACAAATGCCAATTGATCCCCGCCTTTATGACTTTTCACGCAATTGTACACCAAAATATTGCCGTAATCTTCACCCGTTCAACCGCTTGAGTAAAAACATACAAAAAATGGGTCCCCCTTTTTATCAGATAACAAAGCCAAATCTCCCGCATCCCCATACCGACTATGCCATTACAACGAAATTGAATTGGCTCATTATCAATTCCCATATTGTGCGCCAAGAGGTTATGATGGCCTTTTTCCGTCCAAATCACCGTCCCCCAATAAAAAACCGTCCGGCCACTGCCGGACGGTTCCAAAATCGGTATATCAAGAAATTACTATTGGTCCACCTCATCCTCATTGGTCTTCGGGCGCGTGCTCCGCGCCACATTCTCTTCAATCTTCTCGGGATGTTTCTCTTTGAGTTTCCCTTTGTACTTCTTCAACTGCGTCTTCACCTTGTCCACGGCCATCTCAATCGATGCGTACATATCGTTGGAATCGGCCTTGCCGGTCATGCTCTGATTATAAACTTTAAGCTTTATTTCAGCGCTCTGGCGGTACTTCTCGACATCAAGGACGACTTCGGCCGAAATAATATTTTCGAAATAGCGTGTCAGCCCATCCAATTCCCTCTCAATATTTTCCTTCAACTGCGGAGTCAGGTCGAAATGCCTCGCGGTAATTTCAATGTTCATCGCTACAACTCCTTTCTTTGTTTGGGTCAATAAACCGGTTTGCTATCGAAGTGATGTTCTGCCCGTATAAAGCGACGGGTCCCCGAGGACTGGCGCAAAACCAGCGACTGGGTTATGGCTCCCCCGGGATGAAACACTACTCCCTTCAAGAGATCGCCGTCGGTAACACCGGTGGCGGCAAACATGATTCCATCTCCGGACGCCAATTCGTCGATTTTAAAAACTTTCTGAATATCATCAATCCCCATTTTCATGGCGCGTTCGATTTCTTCTTTGTTGCGGAACACCAGCCGTCCCTGCATCGCTCCCCCGATACAGCGCAGAGCCGCCGCCGCCAGCACCCCTTCGGGCGCACCCCCGATTCCCAGCAGGAGATCAACCCCGGTATCGGGCAGAGCCGCGGCAATCGCCGAGGATACATCACCGTCGGGAATCAGATGAATCCGCGCTCCGGTCTTGCGCACCCGCTCGATCAATTCCTGATGACGTTCCCGGTCGAGAATCACGACCGTCAGATTGGAAATCTTCAGCCCCAGCGCTTCCGCCACCCGGCCGATATTTTCTTCGGGCGATTGATCGAGATCGATGGCATCGGCGGCCTTGGGCCCGACCGCAATCTTCTCCATATAACAATCGGGGGCGTGAAGCAGGTGCCCTTTGGGGGCGATCGCGATCACCGCCAGGGCATTGGGACGGCCGTAGGCCACCGAGTTGGTGCATTCCAGCGGGTCAACGGCAATATCGACTTCGGGACTGGCGCTTCCGCCGACTTCTTCGCCGATATAAAGCATCGGGGCCTCATCCCGTTCTCCTTCGCCGATGACGACGGTTCCTTTGAATGGGATACTGTCAAGGGTGCGGCGCATTGCTTCGGTTGCGGCCCGGTCGGCATCGTGGTGGGAGCCCCGTCCGACCCATTGCGCGCTGGCCAGAGCGGCCGCTTCGGTCACTCGGATAATTTCAAGCGCCAGATTCCGATCCATCTTGTCCTGTCCTTCCTATGGGCAGAGAGATATCGGCCCGGGGGCCGTTCATAAGAGGATTAAATTTTATAACGAACAATTTTTAAACCATTCTTTTTCGAAACCGGGCCGGAGGAATTTTCAATTCCTCCCGATATTTGGTTACGGTCCGGCGCGCCAGCATTATTTTTTCGTCCTGAAGTTTCTGGAATATCTCCTGATCGGAGAGCGGATGCTCGGCGTCCTCGGCCTTGATAATTTCCTCGATCCGGCTTTTGACATGCCGCTTGGAGATATCTTCCCCTTCTTCGCTGGCAATTCCGGAATTGAAGAAATATTTTATTTCATATACGCCCTGCGGAGTCTGTACATACTTGCCGTTGGAGACCCGGCTGATAGTGGCAACATTCATATTGACCTTCTGGGCGATATCTTCCATAATCAGCGGTTTCAGGAAGGCCGGTCCTTTTTCGAAGAAATCTTTCTGTTCTTCGACAATCGCTTCCATCACCCGTATCATGGTGGTCCGACGCTGGTTGATGGAATTGAGAAGCCAGCGGGCCTGCTCCAGTTTCTCCCGGACATATTTGCGGGTGTCCTTGGTAATTTTACTGCCCGGCTTCAATAACTGACGATACCCCGGGTTTATCCGCAACTTGGGGAAATTTTTGTCATTATGATACACCAGATATTCCTCGCCGAGGTGATCCACAATCAGGTCCGGGACAATCGGAATGGCCGATGATTCAAAACGGCCGTAGGCCGGAGTCGGGGAGAGGGTTTTTATCAGGTCCATCGCCTGCTGGGCCTTTTCGAAAGGAACACCCATGGAGCGTGAAATCTGCAAAATCGATTTTTTATCCAGCACATTGATATATTGATCGACAATCTGATAGGCCAGCGAATCTTTGTACCCCTTTTCCTCCAGTTGTATCATGAGCGATTCGCGCAAATCATGGGCGCCCACACCGGACGGATCGAAGGTTTGGATTATTTTGAGGACCTTTTCGACTTTTTCCAGAGGGAGTTTCAGCTCGTCGGCCATCTCCTGCGAGGTGCAGACCAGATACCCTTTGGGCGAAATATTGCCGATTATATATTCGCCGATGAGATGCTCTTCGTCCGACAATTTCAAATAAGACATTTGCTCGAGCAGATGATCATAGAGCGATTTTTCCATGACCGGCACCCGCTCAAACGTGTCTTCATCTTCTTTATTGTAATTGGTCCGGTACCTGAATTCGTGATCGTCGCCGAGATAATTCTCCCAGTCGATTTTGTCCAGCTTCGGATCAATCTTATTGTCTTCCTGCGGCAGCGATGATTCGTCGTCACGTTCCGATGTTTCGGGAACTTCGACCGGCTCCAATTCCTCAAGCATGGGATTGACAGAGAGCTCATGGCGCAGAGTCTGCTCCAATTTCAGGATCGGCATTTGCAACATCTTCAAAGATTGAATAAGTTGCGGCGCCAGAGTTTGTTTGAGCCTTAGCTGTAATCCGAGTTTCATAATTAACGTGTTTCCTTTTAACGACTTACGCTGTATTTCCCCACCTTCGCGTTACATATTTAATTATCGGCCGGTGCGCCCTTTAATTTAGATTTATCGCTTCTTTGGTCATGGTTTCCATTGTTTTATACAAAGATTGTTCATAAATCACTCCTAATTAAGGCGAAACTTCTCCCCCAGATAAATCTTTCGGGCTTCCGGATCCTCGGCCAGAAACGCCGCGGTCCCGTCTTTCAATATTCTCCCGTCGCACATTATATAAGCCCGGTCGCAGATGGAAAGAGTCTCGCGGACGTTGTGGTCGGTTATCAAGACACCCAGCCCCTGCTTGGTCAGGCGCGAAATAATTTTCTGAATATCCTCCACCGCAATCGGGTCGATTCCGGCGAACGGCTCATCAAGCAGTATATATTTCGGTTCGGTGACCAGCGTGCGGGTAATCTCCACGCGCCGCCTTTCCCCGCCCGAAAGGGAATATGCCTTTCTCTTTCTCAGATGGGTAATATCCAGTTGAGCCAAAAGCTCCTCGAGCCGTTCATTTTGCGCCTTCCGCGACATTTTTCGCATCTGAAGGATGGCTCTGATATTGTCTTCCACCGTCAATTTGCGGAAAACCGAGGTTTCCTGCGCCAAATATCCAATCCCCATTCCGGCACGTTTATACATCGCCAGACGGGTTATCTCCTTTTCACCGATAAAAACCTTACCGGCGTTGGGTCGGATAAACCCGATTATCATATAAAAAGTGGTTGTTTTTCCCGCCCCGTTAGGCCCCAGAAGACCGACAACTTCGCCCGGTTTCACGGTAATCGAGACATTGTCGACAACAACCCTCTTCCTATACTTCTTAACGAGGTCGACTGAGCTCAAATAGTCCATCTTCTAATGGATAATATACGGCATATTATGTTTAAAACAACTCAATTTTAAAATTCAGCATAATATTTGCTAAAGTGAACCAAGATTATTATTTTATATACCTTAACCGGCAATCAAATTTTGATGAGGATATAAAATGAGAAGACTGACAGCAATCGGGGCCATTGTGATTCTGCTTTTGTTTTCCTGTTCCAAACCGGCCATTGAAAACGATAAGGGGGATTTTGATAAGGGCCTGGAGGCCCTGCGGGCGGGAAATCCGACCGAGGCGCTAAATACTTTCCATCAATTGGAATCGACCGATGCCGGCTCTCCCTATGGCGCCTATGGGGTAGCTCTAACGTATGATGCCGAGGGATTATTGTACGAAGCGGTCGATGCTTTTCAGAAGTTAGTGGCCAAATACAAAGACTTTACGCCGGCCTATTTATCGCTGGCGGTGATGGGTCATCGCACCGGTTTGGACGGATTGAGCCTTTCCATGTTGGATCTATATCGCAAAACGGCGAGTGATAGCGGGTTCACCGTGGCTCTGCGCATTGATGTGTTGGTTTCGCTCGGGTTTTATAATGATGCCGCCGAAGCCGTCGCCGATGGTCTCTCGAAATTCCCGGATGATCCTCTCGTCGATATGGCGGCCGCGAAGTATTATATTCATTCCGGCGACCCGGCAAAAAGCCGGCAGTTGGCGGAGCAAGCCATAAATTCGGCGGGCAATCACGCCGGCGTCTTGAGGTTGGCGGGCGAATATTACGCCCTTCTGGGATTGACCGACTCGGCGGCCGTATTTTTCGAAAATTCTCTTAAAGCCGATAAAAATGACTTTTATCATAAGGCCGAAATTGGCGAAGCACTTCTCGATATTGGCTATGATTATCCGGCGGAGCAGTTAACCGGGGAATTGCTTTCGGTCAATAGCAAATCGAACCGGGCCCGCCTGCTCCGGGCATCGATTTATGAGAAGCGGAAAAAATTCTGGAATGCCGTCGAATGTTACGGCGATGCCACTATCAATTACCCCCAGTCACCGACTGCCATGGCCCATCTGGGGCTTCTGTACTATGAGGTCTACAATATGGGCGTCGGCGAATCATATTTGAATAATGCCATTAACATTGTAGAGGAAGATACTCTCCCCGTCGGCGTATTGGTGGATATTCAACTGAACCGGCTTAAGGCCGCGGAGCGGATGGGCGGTAACACGCAGACGCCAATGACCCTTCGCATGCTTTTGGGCGCTTTTCCTCAAGATTACGGAGTGATAGAGGAGGCGGCCGGAATCTATTTGAAATATGCCCCGCCCGATTCAACCAAAAGAATGTTGGGCATATTTGAAAAGGCCATAGAGGGGAATCCGGTTCGCCTGGCCGCGGCCGGACAGATTTATGCCAAGGCCGATTCCTTGAATGCCGCTCTGAGATGCTATCAGAAGGCCCTTAGCACCGACAAGATTTCATACCTCTCCATGTCCGGGACGGCTTTCGTCTATCAGGAGCAAGGCGATATTCAGAAGGCCTTGACATTTCTGGTCAATCAGGGTGAGCCGGCGGCATCATATCCCCTAATTGCCCGAGACAAGATCGCCCTGTTTCAGGCCAATAAGCAACTCGGCGGGGCTCTGCGCGAAGCGGTCCGGCAAGTTGATTTGGGGCCGAGAGATATCGATCGCTACCGGACGGCCCTGACACTGACGACCTTGACAGGAAACAAAGAGCGGGCCCAAAGGTTGATTGAACAATGCCTGACGGCCAACGCCAATGTCGCCTCAGCCATCGCCCTGGCGGGAGAGTACTTTTTGGACCATGACAATTTGACCGAAGCTCAACAATGTCTTTCCAAAATTGCATCATTGGATTCAGCCAATGTTGATGGTTTGATACTCAAGGCTCGGGTCGATACCATGCAGGGGCGGTTCGACGAGGCCATTACAACCTATCGCAAAGCCATTAGCATCGACCAATATGCCGGCGATGCCATCAATGGTCTGGCTTGTCTCTTAATTGACAAAAAAGGCGAATATGCCGTCGCCGCCAATGAGGTCTCTTCGGCCATTTCAACCGATCCCGGCAATCCGGAATATCATATGACCGAAGGACGCGCCTATTACAAAATGGGTCGGTACAATATGGCGCGAGGCAATTTCGAGACGGCGCTCAAGTTGGCCCCGGACCACCCCCTAATCAATTACTACGCCGGAATCAATTATATCAAAGATAATAAGCCCGATAAGGCCAAAATCTGTCTTCAGAAGGCTCTGGCAGGAAATCTCTCCCGTCAACTTCGGGCCGACGCTGAAAGCGCCCTGCAGGGATTATAAAATAAATTGCAAAAAAAAGAGCGCCGATATGCGGCGCTCTTTTTTTGTTTGAAATCTTATCCCTTTCCGGCCGAATCGAACAATTTCATTTTGCCCATGACCACTTTCTTTACGGCTTCCCGGGCCGGACCGAGAACCTTGCGGGGGTCGAATTCCTCCGGCTTCGTGGCAATAATTTCGCGCACGGCACCAATCCAGGACAGACGGAGGTCGGTATCGATATTAATTTTATTTATTCCGAGAGCAATGGCCCGCTTATACGCTTCATCCGGGACGCCTTTGGCGCCGGGCAACTTGGCGCCATATTTTTGGGCCTTGTCCAGAAGCTCCTGTCCGACGCCGCTGGCGCCGTGAAGCACGAGGGGTATTTTCACTCTTTTCTTTATAATTTCAATCCGATCAAAGGCCAATCTGGCTTCTCCTTTGAACTTATAGGCCCCGTGACTGGTGCCGACCGCCACCGCCAGAGCGTCACAGCCGGTCTGCTTCACGAATTCCACGGCCTGATCGGGATCGGTCAGGATCGCCTCTTTTTCCGACACCGAGACATTGTCCTCAATTCCTCCGAGCCGTCCCAATTCGGCCTCTACCGCGATATTTTTCGGATGAGCCATCTTGACCACTTCTTTGGTGATTCGGATGTTTTCTTCAAACGACTCATGCGAAGCATCGATCATCACCGATGTGAACCCGCCGTCGATACACTTTTTGGCGTCATCGATCGTGGCGCCGTGATCAAGATGCAGCGCCACCGGGGCGGTCATCTTTGAGGCTCCGGTCCGAACGATATTAACCAGATAGTCAAATCCGGCATATTTAATGGCGGACGTGGATGCGGCCAAGATAATCGGCGATTTCATTTCCTCCGCCGCTTCCAGAGTGGCCTGAATAAATTCCAGATTATTGACATTGAACTGCCCGATTGCATAGTGCTGCTCATTGGCAGGCTTATACATATCGATCAAAGAAACCAATGGCATATTTAACTCCTTTCAATTTTCATTCCCGGCATCGGCCAATTTTAATAATGACACCGTATCAGCCTCTGCAATAGCCAATCTTATGGAGATTTATGAATATAGTCAAGGATTAAGGATTGATATTAAAGGAAGAGGGAGCGTCAAATTTCACCGCTTCTGCACTTCGCCGGTCATCGGTACAAAGCGGACCGGTATTACCGCCTTCTTGACCACTCCATCTTTGGTTTTTTCAATAAGATAGAGCTCCTGGCTATAGTCGCCGACCGGGATAACCATTCGTCCCCCAACTTTCAATTGATCGACCAAAGGTTGCGGTATTTTGGGGGCCGCGGCCGTGACGATTATGGCATCAAACGGCGCCGCCTCGGGCCAGCCAAGATAGCCGTCTCCGGCCCTTATGCGGATATTCTTGTAGCCGAGAGAATCCAAAAGACGGCGGGCGCGATCCGCCAGCGATGGGATAATTTCAATCGAATAAATCAATTTGCCGATTTCCCCGAGAATCGCCGCCTGATAACCGGAGCCGGTACCGATTTCCAGAATCTGCGAAGAAGAATCTATTTCAAGAAGTTGCGTCATTAATGCAACAATATACGGTTGTGAAATGGTCTGTTCCTGACCGATCGGCACAGGGCCGTCGGTATAAGCCTCGCCCCGATGTTCAGCCGGAATAAAAAGATGGCGAGGGACTTTGCCCATCGCGGCCAAAACCTCGTTATCCGTAATTTCCCGGGGAATAAGTTGAATTTCAACCATTTGCGCCCGCAGGTTCCCATAGGTCGAATCGGGTATTTCATTCGATTCCGATTGGCCGGCGCAGGAAAGAAATATTGCCATAATGATTAAATATAGAAATAAAAGCCGATAAAAGCGAGGATTTCGTTCACCTCGATTGTTTAGCTCCCCCATATACCCGGACATAAATTCTCCTTAGATTTTTATTCCATTGATCTCTCTTAACCAGAGATCGACCAGGGCGGCGATTTTGGGATTCAAACCTTGAGGGAGTTTTTTGGAATTGACCGCCCTTTGATAGATATCCAGTCCCTGGCGGGTTTCATCTACGGTCAGAATTTCTCCATGAGCTTCCCAGTATTTATCTCTGAATTGGAGGGTTAAACGAATCAATTTTCCGAAAACCGCCATCGAATCGGACGAGATATATTTATTCTCTCTCAAGACCTCGCCGAAAAACTGTCTTATGCTATCCTGTTTCATCAACATAACCGCAAATGGAGTAACCAAATTATATTGATTCCATTATTATAAGGCAATTCTCAAAACTCTATTTTGGGGCGGTAACCGATGGGCCGCTCTTTTCCAATATTTCACGAATGCGCCCATGAACCACTTGACCCGCTTGGGTGACCATAGTCTCTTTTATTATTTCATCGCTTAGATCAATCTCAAGGTTTCCATTTTTCAACAGGTACAGCAAAAATGTCGAAATATTTTTGGAATACATCTGGCTGGCGTGAAAAGGAATAGAAGAAGATATATTTAAGGGGCCGATTATGGTCACGCCGTTCACGACGGCCGTTTCACCCGGCCGGGTCAACTCGCAATTGCCGCCTTTTTCCGCCGCCAAATCGATTAAAACCGAACCGGGTGCCATTCCCTTCACCATTTCCTCGGTTACAAGTATGGGGGATTTTTTGCCCGGGACCAGCGCCGTGGTAATTACCACATGGCTTTCGGCCACGACCTGTGCCAGCAAAGCCCGTTGCTTCCGATAAAACTCCTCATCCATCGCCCGCGCATATCCCCCTTTGTCTTCGGAATCAGACGTCTCGAGCGGCAATTCGACAAATCTGGCGCCCAGACTTTCGACCTGCTCTTTGACGGCGGGACGAATATCATACCCTTTGACGATGGCTCCGAGGCGATGCGCCACGGCGATAGCTTGAAGACCGGCCACACCCGCTCCGATTA
>CALMKK010000284.1 GCA_937867135.1 uncultured candidate division Zixibacteria bacterium | reverse complement strand
CGAGCAATTCCGCCGCACGATTACAAAGGCCAGACGGAATGATGACATCCATTTCGATGTGCCTGTCCGGGAAGTGATAAACTCCACCGTCCTCGGCGTCTTTCCAGCCCAAAATCCTGCGCGCGTCGTCCGTTTTTTCGCAGTGCACCTTAAATTTGCCGTCGAACCATTTCCAGATTTCATTCTTCATTGATTAAATACCCTTCTATTTATTGTATTGGATACTTATTCATGTAGGTGCAAATTTCAATTTGACGGGTAAACATTTTTAAATCCTTTCATAATCTTGATTGATTCTCTTGATGGATGAGGAATAGGAAAGACTCGTCTGATTTCGGAAGCAATCCCTTCCCATTTGCGGGGCCGCCCAACATTGTAATCGATAAGTCCAACCTCGCCCAATATTTTGAGATCAGTTCCCACCCGACCGGGTGAAATTCCACATGTCTGGGCTATTTGTTTATGATTCGCGCAAATCAACCCCCCTCGCCCAACACACCTCTTTTTCTCCAAAAATGGGAGCGCGACTGAATAGATCAGGGTCTGTCGGTTGGAGAGATAACGAGGCCATCCATAATCGACAAAAACCAGATCATTGTGTTTTGGTTTTCCCGTTCTAACATGAATATTAAATTGACAAACATCGCGCCCCGAGCAAAAGCCTTGGAGTACTATATTGCCGCACCCATACAAATATTTGCCGCTATAGCCATTTGTTAAAGCCTTAATGAGTTCATTGAAGCGCAGGGGAGGGGAATTATAATTATTCCAATCCTCCAGACGAGCCTGAGCGGCATCATTATCGAGTCCGATTCGGAGAAATTCCGTGGCAATAATCAGGGCCGCCACATTTCTATTGGGTGGTTCTCCCTTGGTCAGGGGAGTTTCAAGAAGGCAGGCGATGCAAGGCCTGATGTCTTTTCCGGGATGGCCAATGCAACCGGCCAGGTTCGAAGAAGCCTCTAACCCTCTGCCACCCCTGTCACCATTTATGGCCGTCGCTTTATTCACAAAACTAATTCCCCGCCCTTTGGTTTGACAGCCAATAATCCACCAACAGGTCTGCCAGCCAGGATTCGATGTCGAAAACTGTCTCTCGGTCACCGGCTATCTCAATCGTTTCGTATTTCAATTCCCAAATTTTCATTCATATCATTCCGGCCAATAAAAAAGCCAGGGACACCCTATGCGGGCGTTTACCTGGCTTCTTGTCTTAAACGACGTCTTGCCGTCAAACTATATTAATTTACCAATCTGACCGGAATTCTTACCGCCCTTCCACATCGTTTGCATCTGGCTGTTGCCCCGTCCTCGTGAAAGATGACAATGCGATTTCGCAAAACCAGATCATTGTTTTCCGGGTTGATTACCTTTTCGCCGCAAAATGGACAATTGATTCTGTAAGAATCAGTCTCTTCACTGCCCATAATTTCTCCTAAGATAAAGTGTTTAAATATGTTAATTGAGTTTGAATTATTTCTGGATTGTAGAGTTTTAAAAAAACCCGAATTTGAAGGCAGAATTCTGTTGACAGCCCTGCTAAAATCCTCTAAGATAGAATCGTCCATAGCGATATGGCGCACTTCAACTCTCTCCTTTACTTAATTGAGCTTGAAGTTTAGTCGGCGTCAGGGTGCGAGCCTGATGCCGATTTTATTTTCGACGACCTAATATATCAATTGTTGATATCAATTCCATCGATATATTTTTCCCCTTCTTTATTTTTTCTCCGGCGATTTTTTGGGGTCAATACTCCGCCATATTGAAATTATCATGCATCCAATTTATGATGAAATGCTTCGCGTGCAAGAACAAACTACCGCTTTTGGGAAATATTTGACGTAGCACGTACAACTCTAATGCCTAAAATCACTTATGCCGGTAAAAGTTATTGCAGCCGATGTAATAGAGGCCATCCTTTATCGGAACTTGTTGAATCGTATAGGTTTCTGACGCCTACTGCAAAAACCAAAATATACAAATCGGCCTAAATCTATATGATTAAATGGAATAATTCTTGATTGCGGACTTTCAAATTGGGCATTTTAATGCATTTTGGGATGAAATAAATGGGACAAATAGTACATTGGGGGGATATTTTTGCAATCTAGAAATCATTAGGGCCTACTTAACCATATTGAATTCATGATTGCAGAGATATCTTTCATATATTAATTCATTATATTGAAAGATAATTTAAGCTTCTAAAAATTTCCCCTTTCTCTTTTTGTGCGCCAAAAAGATTCCCAAGAAGGAGATTGAAATGCCAATATTAGCAAATAGCTCCATTCTCAGACTCGTGTCAATTTGGTATTTTACAAATCTTGGTGCGACCTTTACTCCTAATGAGTTCATTTTCGTTTTGTATAATTCCAAGAGCTCCTTCAAAGGTGTGCCAAAAATTATTTCTGATTCACCGGTAAAAACGACATCTCCTTTTAAGATAAAAACGCCCTGTACGGTGTCGGATTGCACATCCACGTATCCATATCTATTGAAGGTAGAATCAAAAGTCTTCTGACTTGAAATATCCTTTCCATAAAATTCGGGCGGTTCAGAACCTTCAATTTTTATGTGCCCGGCACTCTTTAAAAAATTATTCCATTCTCGAAATACTTCGGGATCAACCCACATAACGGCATATATTTTAATGGGTTCACCAGCTAACAGTCCAGGAGCTTTAGTTTGCAATTGACCGTGTATCCACCAAATTGTTTTTGCATCCCCGCTTGGCTCTAAATTGACTATGTGATCTGCGAAATGTGCGATATGCATCTTCTTATTTGGCGGCCAAAGGAACTTATAAATACCCAAGAACAAAAAGAATAGAAAAACCAGAAAGAGTAAAATACTGAGTAAATTATTTAACAATGATCCAATAAATCGCCAAGAAGATAATATTTTTCGTTTAGAATTCCTATTATCTTGATCCGCAATGTCGCTCATGCCGCGTCACCTCCGCTCGCTTATTACAGGTTGAAACCCGGTAAACCACCCAACGGGTGGGAATTTCAAATTGCCCCCCTAATCCTTGACACAGCGAACTGAGAGACCCCACGGTTTAGTGCTGTTTTCGCGGTTTACTTTTGAATGACCATAATCTAAGGCTCGGGCCCATGCGGTGCCGCTATCGAACTCCGTTGAAGTCCAGAAATAGCCGCCATTGCCCATATTTGCGTGGCCGTAGCCTCCGGGCAACGCAGTAAAACCGCTGGAGTTGGTTGCGCCGATATTGGGAGTGTTCCAATACGTTGTGCCGGTGTCTTTCAATTTGCCGCCCTCATCAGTGCCACGATCACTATGCATGTCGGCTTCGGCTTGACTCATTCCAAGAAACATTTCTAATTGTTTCCACTCATCGTCAGTTGCCACATGCCAGCCTATTGGTGCAACGTTCCGACTATCGGCTACGGCAAACCAATTATATATTCTACCATAAGTAGCGACATAATTTATGTCGTTATTGTATTCACAATAGGCCCCGGTAGTTAAGCCCCACCAAGTGGTTCCATCGGTTACATTAGGTATGTCATCACCATTACGATAGTGGGTTACCTTTAAATTTTCTGCCAACCATATCTGGGTACCGATAGTCACCGTACGATATACATTGCCGTCAATATCAGTTATCGTTCCGAGGCAACTTGGTGCCGGGCCACTTTTATAAAGATAATTGATAAGATACGAAACATCCAAAATATTCAGGGTTCCTGATGCGTTCACATCACCGCAATCCTCGGCGTATAATATCGACGCCGAGAATAATATTAAAGCGCCAACTACAATAATTAACCACAGTCTCATAATTCCACCTCCGGTCTGAGTCTTTCCAGATGACAAGGCTGAGCGCCAAACAATTTACAGACATCCTATTTTGGGTGCTGGCCCGTCCTTGTATAAGAAATTAATCAAATATGACACATCCAATATATTAACTGCGCAATTGCCGTTAACATCCCCTACATACCTCGGTAATGGCGCTGGCCCCTCTTTGTACAGCGCGTTAATCAAAAACGATACATCGATAATATTCACATTCCAATCGCTATTGGCATCCCCCAGTTTCCAGGTGCGGAAGGATTTAACATCACTGGAATAGGTAAAAAGCCCGGTCTTGTCGGCTGCTTTCACTTTCCACCAATATCTTGTGCCGAAAAAGAGACTGTCGATTGTGATATACTGGTTCTCGAACGACGGGATCGAATCGATTACTTTCACATACTGGAAATTGCTGTCAACCGCCAGATAAAGTGTGTAGCGTACCGTATCGAATGGGTCCGGGTCGATGGCTAAACCCCAGTAAAACCGTGGCAACATGTCGAAAACGATTGACCCGGCCGTGTCCGGCGGCATAACGAGCGCAAACGGCCATGGCGCCTCTTCGACCGCATTGACATAAAATTCCCCATAACCCGACCATCCTGATTTTTCATACTGATCAAAGGCTCGCGCTTTCCAGAGATATCGCCAGTTTTCGTTGAGCGGCGCGGTTACTGTCCAGCCGGTGGAGTCGTTCCCCTGCACAATATCGGAATCTTTAATCGGCGACGGCGGCCCGAACATGCTGTGATGGTCGATGTAGAAATCATAGGTGAGAGTATCGTTCTCGGCATCGCTTGAGTTATGCAGATAAAGAGTGGAGCTGGCAGTATGCACCACCGCCTCATTAACTGGCCCTGATGGCGCCGGAACCGAGGGAACCGAATTCATATGAAACGATGTGTCATACAAGTTCGACCAAACCACACCGTTATGGACCCTGAGCCGCACATAATAAGTCTGCCCGTCTTGCAGCGGCGCCCCGGCGTAAGTGACAAAGGTGTCGGATGATGCCACCGGCCCCGGATTCCACATTTCAGAATAGGCCCAATTTGTATCCGTGCCAATAGCGATTAGGAAACTATCTTGAATTAAACCTCCCAGATCATGAAAATTCCAGGAAATTGCCGGCGTAGCAGACAAAACATGACCCATGTTTTCATTTTTTAAACCAAGGGCTAATATTTCCGACCCGCAAGCCACCACAAGAGTGCCAATAAGCGTACTACAGGCATTATTTTCAGGCGCACACGGGGATACAATGTTTAAATGAAAGTCATTATTTACTGTATCGCAGAAAAGCGGATCAGAGGAGATATTACCATTATGACCGAATTGATTTGCCAAACATCCCACCCAATCACCATTTGTATTGCCATAAATATCACAACAAACTGCGTTTGGAGTTAAATTTGGATCCGGGGGAATGCCTGGGATAGAGGCATATACAACCTGACCGCCAATATTGTAACACATTATGGAATTTTCAAGAATAACTTTGCTGGAATCAATGCATAAGGCATTTCCGATGCTATTTGCAATATTAGATATAAAGTCGCAATTCCTGATTACAGTAGAATCACTATATTGGATGGCCAATGCGCCGCCGCTATCGGCACGATTATGATAAAATTGGCATTGGCTAATCATGGCCCTTGATAATGCAACCGCAATACCCCCGCCATGATTATATTCAACATCACCTTGCACTTCGTTAAAACACACCTTAGTGCTTTCAGCCACTAATAATATGCCATTGTCCACACATATTGCCCCGCCAGCCGACCAGATTCCTCCTTGTGGCTTATTCGACACAATGTTGCTGTCAAAGGTACAATTTCTTAAATATATATTTGATTGAGTGCCATAAATAGCTCCACCAACCGTTACAAATGCCACCCCATCCCCTGCTTTCGCTGTATTTGCCCTAAATATGCAGTCATTCAGTACTATTTGCCCACTATCCCAAATATTAATGGCCCCTCCAAAGGCGGCATCCGATCCGAACGTTGGAACAGCATAGTTTCCCAAAAAATTACAGTTCTGTAGAATAGGAGAAGCTTGCCTTATGCAAGATAAGGCACCGCCACCGCTTGCACCATTGTTCATAAATACACAATTTACTATAATGGGCGATGATGCATGGTCGCATAGTATTGCTCCCCCCATAAACAATGTTCCATATTGGTCGTAATAAATTGGTGGGCTAAAACCATTTTTTATCGTGAAGCCCATAATTTCTGCGGCCTGACTTTCACCATGTTGAAAAATGAATGCGCGATGCCTATTAGTCGTATCAGCTTGACAATCTAATATTGTCTCTGTTGGCCCGGTCTCTGACATTAAGACAATATTTCGTCCACCAAAATCTATATCCCTATTCCCATCTCCGATATATGTTCCTGGGGCAACCAAAACAGAATCACCACTGGCGGCCGCATTTATCCCCGCCTGTATCGTTGGCTGGTCGGTCGGAACATGAATTGTGGTGGAAAACGCCAAAATTGGTGCAAGAAAGACAACTAAAACAAAGAGAAATCGCCGTCCCATATATCCCTCACTGTCTTTGATTTTATGTATTGACTACGCTTTTAATATAGGGGCAATCCCTCACAAAACAAGAGGATTTTTACCGATTATTACGGGAAAATGCCTTAAAATTGGCCTCCATCACCCCCCTCACTGTCAGATCCTGTCAGTGGAAGACAAAAAAAGGGGGCAGCCTTGCGGCCATCCCCTTTCGCCTTATAAAGAGCTAATTTTACGGACAATTGAGCGCTGGCCCATGTTTATAAAGGAAATTAATTAAATATGACACATCCAGAATATTCACACCTCCGGAATGGTTGACATCGACGGATTGCAAAGGAACCGGCGCCGGGCCGTGTTTATACAGGTAACTG
>CALMKK010000283.1 GCA_937867135.1 uncultured candidate division Zixibacteria bacterium | reverse complement strand
TACCCCCTGTTCTTTCTTGCCGCCGGGGAGATTCTGAAATATATCAAGGAGTTCACGAAGATTTCGGAAAAGATTTGAAAATCTTTTGCGGAATTCGTCGGAAATATTATTCGATTCGAAATTGCCGTCATTGTCAATGCGGAAAATTTTTTCCACTCCCTCCACCCTCGCCAGTCTATCCGAGAGAGTAAGGTTTTGGGCCGAAGGCGGCGCGGCGTCACCGGGTTGGACTAGGCCGGCCAGGAATTCATGATTGTTATTTAACACTTCGATGACTTCCATATGTTGCTTGCGCAATAAGCCTTCGACTTTAAATTTGTCTTCCAGGGAAGTTATGGGGGAGCCCAGTTCTTTCTCGACTTTTCGTACGACCTCACCGCCCGAAAAAATCGAGGTGGTTAAACGGGGGCTGGGACGATAGGCATACTCCGTTTGTATCTGCAATTGGGTAGTCCCACGCACGATGCGCGAAGTTCGTCCCGCCGGTATAAAATCTGCCATAGCCATAATATTACTTCGGGGGCAGGTTAATTACCCCCGAAGTTATATCGGCAGAATCAGCATTTTGAATAACCGCAACTGCGGCAAACCAGACAGCCCCCCTCGTGTTCGATGCGGGCGGCGCAGTCAGGACAAAACTCCTCGGCGAGATCGAATTCCTTGTGCATTTTTTTGCCGTTGCCGAAATGTTTGTGAAGCACCTGAGCGATGGCATCGGGAATGGATGAAATCAGACCGCCGTTGCCGAAAACCGGCGAGGCTCCGCCAATCCCTTTCAACTGCTCGATGACCATATCAACCGGGACCCCGGAACGGAACGCCAGAGAGATCAGACGGCAGATGGCCTCGGTATCGGCCATGGTGGAATAACCCGATTTGCCGATCTGCGCAAAGACTTCAAACGGCTGACCGTCGATAATATTAACCGTGATATAGAGATTGCCGTAACCGGTTTTGATTTTTTCCGTGAATCCATTCAGAATTTCGGGACGATCTTTGAATTCGAGCACGGCCGGGGCTGGTATGGCCGCTTTTGCGGGAGTATCGGTAGAGCCGGTAGAAAGGACCTGCTCGGCGCGGGAACCGTCGCGGTAAATAGTAATCCCCTTGCATCCCAATTTGTATGCCAGCATATAGGCGATACGAACATCGTCTTCAGTCGCTTCTTTGGGGAGATTGATAGTTTTGGAAACGGCGTTATCGGTATATTTTTGAAAGGCGGCCTGCATCCGAACATGCCATTCCGGCGAAACATCATGAGCCGTGACAAATATCCGCTTGACATCATCAGGGATTTCGTCGAAATGAGCGATTGAGCCATGCTGGGCTATTTTTTCCATCAATTCTTCGGAATAAAAACTGCGAACCTTGGCCACTTGCTCGAAATAGGGATTGGTTTCCACCAGTTTGGTTTTATCCATCACGTTCCGCACATAGGAAATGGCGAAGAGCGGTTCGATTCCGGAAGAACAGCCGGCGATAATGGAAATCGTGCCGGTCGGGGCGACGGTTGTAACGGTGGAATTTCTCATTCTGGGGCCGTGGCCGTCTTTGTAGAAAAATGACTTTTCCCAATTGGGGAAGACACCCCGTGTTTCGGCGAGACGCTGTGATTCATCATGGCTGACATTTTTAATCCGCAACATCAATCGCTCCGCCAGGTCGAGCGCCTGCTGGGAATTATAAGGGATTCCCAAGAGGATCAGCATATCGGCCCAACCCATCAGACCGAGCCCGATTTTGCGATTCTGTTTGGTTTCGAGATCGATTTCGGGGAGCGGATATTTGTTGGCTTCGATGACATTATCAAGAAAGCGGGTGCAAAGACGCACCGTTTTGTCCAATTTTTCCCAATCGATTTCATAGCGGGAAAGAGCATGAGGAGAATTGAAATCGACCACGGCCCGAAGCATCTTATCCAGATTGATTGAGCCGAGGTTGCAGCTCTCGTACGGCAGAAGCGGTTGTTCGCCGCAGGGGTTGGTCGATTCATACAAACCGACTCTGGTCACCGGATTGCCGCTATTCATCCGGTCAATAAACATCAATCCCGGTTCCCCGGTGCGATGGGCATGTTCGATGATTTTATCGAGTACTTCGCGGGCATTGAGATAAACGGGCCGGCCGCCCCGCATATAAACGGAACCGGTGCGCGGGTCGATCAGTTCATAACGGGCATCGGCTTCCACCGCTTGCATAAAAGCATCGGTGATGGCGACCGAAATATTAAAATTGGTCAACTCTTTCAAATCATCTTTGCAGGAAATGAACTCGATGATATCGGGATGATCAACCCGGAGAATACCCATATTGGCGCCGCGACGGGTCCCCCCCTGCTTGACCGCTTCGGTGGCGGAATTTATAACGCGCATAAATGATATCGGCCCCGAAGCGACGCCGGATGTGGAGGCAACCACGGCATCCTTGGGACGGAGACGGGAAAAAGCAAACCCGGTTCCCCCGCCCGATTTATGAATCAGAGCGGTGTGCTTGACGGCATCGAATATCGATTCCATCGAGTCGCCTATCGGAAGAACAAAGCAGGCCGAAAGTTGTCCCAGCGGCCGCCCGGCATTCATCAAGGTCGGGGAGTTGGGCATAAATTCCAGGCGATACATCATATCATAGAACTTATTCTCAACTTCCTTGACCTCTTCGTCGGAAGCGCCGAATTTCCGGTCCGGCTCGGCGATGGCACGGGCCACCCGGCGGAAGAGCTCCTCCGGGGTTTCGATGATCTTTCCCTGATCATCCTTTTTCAGGTAGCGCCGCTCGAGAACTTTAATGGAGTTCTCACTCAGTTCGTACTTCATATCATCTTCCATGATGACCTCCTAAGACTCTATCAAGGTTGCGGAATTGGTTTCTTTGTCGAGAATGAAATCGTCGAACACGATCGGGGCCTCTTTTTTCATCACTTCCAGCATCATCATACAAATCTGCCTTATCTCCCAGTGCGCCCGCGGATTGCAGCGGACCTCAAAAATATGGCGGAATTCCCGGAAGTTGGCCGAGATGACGATCTCGGAAGTTGTCCCGTTGGGGAGAATATAGCGCGCATCTTCCTTGGGCACTCCCGCCTTGACCATCTCTTCATAAAATTCGACCAGGCGGGTGGTCATATCTATATATCGGTCTTTGAAGCCCCCTTGTTCAATAGTCGGCGGCAGGACGGCGTCGAAATTGCGCACCTTGCCGTATTCGACATACCGCTGGGATTCCTGCGAGGGGGACATGAGACGGTGGCGGACCAGTTCGTGAGTGAAAACTCGCGAGCCGCCCTTGATGCGGAAAGTCGCCAGAGCGTGCTCCAGAACCGAATGATGTTTTTTGCGGATAATTTTCTTGATTAACTCCTCGGTTGAATTCGGCGGCTGGAAGCGATGGAACGATAAATAACAGGTCCGGCAGGCCAGTTCAATGACCTGCTCGGCGTTCGGCGTAATAGACATCAATTCCACCGACGGTTTCGCGATAATATCGCTCATAATTTTTCCCTGTTTGGCGGTGATACTCTCCATGATAATCTAACCTTTATTTTTTCCATTGGTGTCACATATTTTCATTTTTTGGGGCAAAAAGCCCTAACGCCAAAATCACAGGCACTTATTTAAGCCCTTCTCTTACAATAACTTAATTTGCTGACCGGGTCATTTCCGGCTGACCCCTGCCATCCTTTCAAAGACCGGCGAACAGTCTAAATAAAAATACGGGGGCTGTCAATATAAAATTAGCAATTTTTTAATAAAAATCACAATATCTTGTGGCTCAAGGCGTTTTGGGGTGGATATTTTGTATCTGAATAAAATTTTTGAAAATAACAAGTTTTTTTAACTCGGACTGCCAGGATTTGACACCGAGCAATGCTATAAACGCTGAGCGGGAAAAATCACCGGGTATCTACAAAAAACGGCCTTGCACAAATTGCGTGAAACAGTGTCTGAATAACAGGACTTGAAAGGGAGGAAAACCTATGAATTAAAAACCCGGTCAATTATTTTATGGGAAATCCTAAAACAAAGGAGGCACTATTGATAAAATTAAAATTATATAGAAGCATTTTGGTGGCGGCATTGGGAGCACTTGTGTTCACTCTATCCTGCGACCGCGACTGCCCGGTCTGCCCAAAACCGCCCACCGAGCCGATTTCTGATTACAATTTTTATATTTCGTATTTCAACGAAGGGCAATATTATGTTTATATCTACAATACAAAAGCCTTAAACATTGTTGACTCCATATCGCTTGGAATATCATTAACATCCCATTTATATGATATGAAAGTTACTGCGGATGGCAGTAATCTGCTGATTGCATATTCAGACTCGCTTTATCAGGAAATCCTTGCGGTTTATGATTTGGGAAACAGGGATTTTATATCAAGCAAAGCCATAGCGGGCCAGATAGAAATTTCCAATACCGGCGCTTATATCGCTATTATGAATGACAGCCTCACCTTTTTTAATGCTCAGAATTTCGATTTCCTGTATTCCGATCATATAGCGCCTTTGGGAGGGCGATTTTCATATGATGATAGTCGATTCTATGCGGTCGACAGCGTAAATCAGATACGAATTTATGATATGACAACCAGAAGTATGTATGATACAATGCGATATAACGCTTTTTTACAGAATCCCGAACTTCACCTATGCCAGCCTATACCGGATGAAAGCAGAATATACCTTTGGGCCTATTTCCCGGGATGGCAGGAATTCGTACTGGTTTCATACGATATTAGCAGGGATTCCACGGGGCTGTTCTATCCTCTCGGACCCGGTGTTGGCGATTTAGAACTGACTCCTGACGGATCAACGGTAATTTTCACTGATCCCGGAGACGTAGCCCATGATGAATTTGGTTCTGACAATATTTCTTTTATTGGCGTGAGTTCAGATAGGCTACTATGGTCAGCACCGGCGGGATGGGCAATAACGGGCTGGACCAGATATGGGTTTCACCCGGGGCCCTTGGCTATTACACCAGATAACAGGTATGTAATGGCAATAGGTCAGGGTGGATATCCAATTTACGCATTAGTTGATTTGCAACAAAGGAGATTTGTTGATATAAACATAGATCATTTTATGAAAACGGCTTTTGAACAAATTACTTGTCAAAAAATGTCAAAGTAATTTTTAAAGTCCCAATAAATTGAGACTCCTCTATTGATTTTTTATCGTCACAAAACTGGAAGGATTCCATAATCTTATTCTTTCAATTTTTGCCGGAATTGAAACGAATTAAATATCGAAACCCCCATAATTTTCTTGTGAAAATCATGGGGGAATTTCGACCTGCGGCCAATTCAGGACTTCTATCTGCAAGATCAATAATTTCAAAGAATTAGACGCCGAACGGGCCGTGTCAAAAACCGCTTGACATCGGCCGTTTATTTGCGGATTTTTTTGGAAAATGAAACCGTGACGGCCCCGATTCAGTCTAATCAATTGGAGCCGCTCGATATTTTCGAAATAGAATATTGTGAATAGACGGAGGCACTTGTCTAAATGAAATTAAATCACTATGAGAAGGACGGTATCGCGATACTGGAGCCCAAGGGAAAAATTATGGGCGGCCCCGACGCTACCCTGCTTCACGACCAACTCCACGAATTCATCGAAAAGGGAAAGAAAAAAGTGGTGGTGGATATGGCGCAGGTGGAATGGATGAACTCCACCGGCCTGGGGATTCTGATATCCGGGCTGACCACCCTGCGCAACAACCAGGGGGAACTGAAACTGGCCAATGTCACCGGGAAAATCCAATCGCTTCTAACCATCACCAAACTGATAACGGTCTTTGAGGCCTTTGATTCGGTCGAGGAAGCCGTTAAATCTTTTTAGGGACTGTCGCCGCACGGAAAGAAAATAACGATGGGGTAGGTTGGGGAATCAACCTGCCCGTTTTTTTTGAGGTAGATATAGATGAAAAAACCAACCATTGTGGGAAACACCATCTCGATACCATCATCGCAGGATTTCCTGGTCGATGTGGATAGTTTCCTCGAAGGGAAATTGCGCGGTTTTGGAGTTGATGACTCAATGGTCGCCGATATCGCCATCTCGGTAACGGAGATCGTCAATAATGCCATCGTGCACGGCAACAAATCCGATCCGGGCAAAGCGGTCACGATAGAAGTATCGAAGGATAACGGCGCGGTGCTGATTACGATATCCGACGAAGGGAACGGATTCGATCCCGGTTCCGTGCAAAGCCCGATCGATGAAAACAACCTGATGCGCGAGGTCGGGCGGGGGATATTTATTGTCCGGTCGCTGATGGATGACGTGGTTTTTGAAATTCGGCGCGGTAAGGGAACGTCAGTCACGATAACCAAAAAGCTTTAAGCGATTAAATTGCGGTAGATACAGGCGATGGAGATTGTTCAATCAATCATAACAGCCGTTTACTTTATTTTTGGCGGCATATTGTTATTCCTGGCCGGTTCGATTGTACGGGGACGGCTCTCAGTACGCCTGAATCGGATCACCGGGCTGATGCTCTTCTTTGCCGCCCTGGGACCTATCTTTCTGGCGATGGGGCAGATTGTCAAGCCGAATATCTCCGCCGCGGCGCCGTTTGAGGAATCAATCATATATAATCTGTTGTATATCTGGGAGCTGTTCTTCCCGTCGTTTCTATTGTTCTCCCTGATATTTCCGGTTGACCGTCTTTCCACCCTGCATTTTCCAAAACTCAAATATCTGATATTTTTCCCGCATATTTTTCATATTCTGCTGGTCGTAGTCTTCAACAATCCGGAAAAGGTTTTGAATCTGCTTGAGGTCGGTCCCGGAGAAGGATTCCTCTCTCTCATTTTGCAGCCCCTGAGTTATGTAATGAAATTCGTGGTGCTCGGGTTCAGTCTTCTCCTGAGTTCGCAAAAGTCGCTTTTTTCAATAATAAATCTATTCTATATCGGCCTTGCGGTTTATTTTATCCTGCGCGGACGGGCGCAGATCACCAATCGTCAACTGCGGAATCAGTCGGCCATAATCATCTGGGGCATATCAATCGCGACCGGTCTGTATGCCATAGCATTCCTGTTGCCGGAGATATTTTCATATGAGACGCCGGATTATATACAGACCCTGATTGTCATTGCGGCGCTGGTCATTGGGGGCGGAGCGGTGGGGTGGTCAATAATTCGGCATCAATTCCTGGACGTGAGCGTCATCGTCCGGCAGTCGCTGGCTTACACGATATCATCAGGGATACTGGTTGGGCTGTATATTCTGCTGGTCGATCAGGCCGACAAAATTATCACATCGTTCTTCGGCGCCAAAACGACCATTGTTAATATTGCCTTCATCGTGGTGGCGCTGATTTTATTTCAGCCGATAAATCAGCAGTTGGATAATCTGATAAAACGGCTTTTTGTCCGAAACCGCACCGATTACCGAAACATCATGGAACTACTATCGCGGCGGCTGATTTCGATATTCAATCCGGAGCAATTGCGTAGTATGATAGAAAAAACGCTCATTTCCGCGCTCCTGGTGGATCGGGTCTATTTTGCCTTGTTCGACGATAAGGTTCAGGAATATGCCTTGTTGCCTTCCGATGATTTTCGCGAAAAAATCGTGATCAATCGCGATGATTTGCTTCTTCGCGGTATCGGTCAGTTGGAGTCACCGGTTTTGTTGGATCGTCTTTCGGTCTATCGAACCGGCAGTACCCTGTCGCAGGAATTGGAAAAAAGGAAAACCCAATTGATACTCCCTCTCAAAGATTCGGAGCATTTGCTGGGATTTCTGGCCCTGACCGAAAAAGCCTCCGGCTTCCGCTATAATGCGGAAGATATTACGATGCTGGGCGTGATGTCCAACCAGCTGGTGACGGTGCTGACCAATGCTCGATTATATGCGGATTCTCTCGAAAAACAGAGGCTCGATGAGGAGCTGACCATGGCGCGTCAGATTCAGTTGGACCTTCTGCCCAAAAGCGCCCCTTGCGCCGAATCTTTTGTTATCAGCGCCCGTTCCCTGCCATCGCGGACGATTGGCGGAGACTTTTATGATTTCATACCGCGAGGCGACGGGATTATATCAATGGTAATAGCCGACGCTTCCGGCAAAGGGATGCCGGCGGCGCTTCTGGTAACGCAGATTCAAGCGATGCTCCGCTCGGAAACGGCCAACAATACGGAAATCGCCAGAATATTGCAGAATATAAATGGATATATCGTCGAATCGACTTCGTCCGAGAAATTTGTCACCCTCTTCTACGGTGAATTCGATCAGAAAAATCAGCGGTTCCGTTACGCCAACGCCGGACATAATTATCCCATCCTGGTGCGGTCGGATGGAACCCATGAAAGCCTGTCTCAAGGAGGAATTTTGATTGGGGCGTTCGGCGGCGCCATTTATCAGGAAGCCATCGTTGATTTGCATCAAGATGATTTGCTTTTTATGTACACTGACGGTCTATCGGAAGCGCAAAATCAGGTTGAAGAGGAGTATGGCGAGGGACGAATAATCGACTATGTTTTGAAGAATCGCCACCTTCCGCCGGAATTGCTGATTGACGGTATTCTTCAGGATATGCACAAATTTGATCAGACTGAGCCCCCGCGGGATGATACAACTCTGGTGGTGCTCAAGATTTTGAAAGGGAATAATCGACAATGACGGACAGTCAGTTCAACGATGAGGCGCTGATGGCCCGGAAGAAGAATTTTTCCGGATATGTTTTCTGCCCGTTCTGCGGCGGCAAATTGGAGCAAAAAATTCTCGACCATCGGGCCAGACTGCAGTGTTCGTCATCATCCTGTGATTTCATATATTATCACAATCCGATCCCTGCGGCCGGGGCGCTGGTTATTGACAACGGGCGGATATTAATGGTTAAGAGAGCCGCGCCGCCGAAAGTCGACTGGTGGTGTTTTCCGGCCGGATTTATGGAATGGGACGAACATCCGTCACAAACGGCGATACGGGAGATTAAAGAGGAAACCGGCCTGGATATTCGGCTCGAATCGCTTTTTGAAATATATTCGGGCAACGACGACCCACGCACCAATGCCCTTTTGATTTTATATTTGGCCACGGTCACAGGCGGGGAGTTAAATCCGGGCGATGATGCCAGCGAAGCGGTCTTTTTTGATTTTGATCACGTTCCCGACAAAATTGCATTTATATCGCATCGGCAGGCCCTGGCCGATTACCGAAACCGCTATTTAAAACCGGCCAAATAAAATTTTTATTGTGGATAAAAGTCCAAATAAATGCAATTTATGTAACGGACATCGAATTAAATAAGGAGATAGTAATGTTACGGATATCGAAATATTTGGTTATGCTTCTGTCTTTATTGGTGATACCGGCGTGGGGGGATTTGTCTTCAGAGACGGCCAATCCCGGAGAATTGCTTTTTAAAATTTCTTTAAGCGGTAAGCAGACAACTTTGAGTATAGGCGGCCCGGATTCGGCCACGACTATGATATTTGATAAGACCGATATTCAAAAAACCCCCGAGGGCGTAACTATCAAAGGGCGGCCGTTTATAGGAAAAGACGGTTTCATTCTCGGCGACCGAGTATTCTCGGCCGATTCTATCGGCAAGATTGAACTGGTAGTTTCAAAGGATTTAACCACGGTATCATTTTATTCCAAACCTGCGACGACCGCCAAGATATATCGAAGCCGACGTCAAAATGAAATGGGTTTGATGAATAATGTGGAGGTGGGAACGGATCAATTCGTCAGGGGCTCAGTGGTGAGTTTCTGGTCGAACATCAATGTCGACGGTGAAATCAACGAAGATGTCGTGTCGATTTACGGCGATATCACAATCGGGGATAACGCCGTAATAAGAGGCAATGTGGTGGCTATCGACGGCAACATCACGGTTTCCAAAAAAGCCACGATTTACGGATCGATTCAATCCTCAAATATTAAGAACCGATTTCGGTTTGATAAATGGCAGAAGTGGTATCGCAAGGATCAGTACCTTTCCCCTATTGTCAAATTGCGTTACAATCGAGTGGACGGATTTGCGCCGTATCTGGGGGTCCGGTTCATGGATGAAGATTCGTTGCTTCCCAAAATTGAAGCATACGGGGGATATGGATTTGAATCGTCACGCTGGCGTTTTCATATCGGCGCCGAGCAAACCTTTTTAAAAACCACGCCGGTAACGATCGGCGGCGCCTTTTATAGAAAATTGGCCTCAAATGACGATTGGATTATATCCGAGTCGGAGAACTCCCTTTTGGCGGTTTTGGCCAAGGAAGATTATAAAGATTATTTCGAAGCCGAAGGAGGTTATGGTTTCGCCCGGGTGACGGTGTTCAGCAAGTTGAGTTACGAAATCGGTGTGCAGTCGGAAAAATATAAATGGCTCAACGGCCACCGCCGACTCTGGTCGATTTTCGGGGGTTCGAAGCGCTTTCCGGAGAATTTTCGTACCGTGGAAGGGGCCTATCGTGCGACCGGGATAAACGAAATTGACGCGAAAGAAATTACATCGTTTAAAACCAGACTGGAGTATAAACCGTTAATTCCTGATTCACTTTTCGATTTTTCTCACTGGTCCGGTTGGGGGGAACTGGAATGGGCACCCAAAGGGAGCGGCAATGATTACTATTTTAGAAGATATATGCTGCTGGTCTCACGTCATCAAACACTCAATTCCCAGACGGGGTTGATTATTCGAGCGGTATATGCCGGATCCGATGATTATCTTCCCCTTGAAAGAAAATTTTTCTTGGGAGGTTTGGGAACCCTGTATGGATATGAGCAAAAAGAATATATGGGGTCTCAATTCTGGATGAGCAATATCGATTATGGTATCAGCTTCCCCAATTCCGAATTGGTCGGATGGGCGATGTATGGGGTTGGCCAGATTGCGGACGGGCAGGGGCGGTTGGACGATGCCGAATATAAGCACACAATCGGGGTAGGCCTATCGTTTAATGACGATGTTCGGATGATTATCGCCAAACGGCTGGATCGTTCCGGGGCATCGCCGCTTATTTATATTCGTTTTCAAAAGATATTCTGAGATTAGCGCTGAACAACGCCGTGTGATTCAATAAATTAGGGGGCTTTTTAGCAGAGTTTTATTTTCGCCTGTCGGTATCTATCGCCATATCAAATAATCGGGAATATTTTAATCTTCTTTCGGCACTAATGAAGCCGGTATATCTGCCGATAAGATAACAAGATAATTATCTTTTATGGTGGAAAATATGAGCACTTCAGATAATGAAAAGGCCATAAAATTTTCCTCGGAATACGTCCTGGTGGCGGCCGGTGATAAAAGCCTGACCGATACACAACGGTTAAAATTGAATGATACCGGCGACGTTCTGGCGGAAATGGAAGCGGCCCTGGAAAAAATTGCGGATGGGAATCCCCGTATTCAAGGTGATTCCGACCCGACGTCGAAATCGCTGGCGGATCTAAAGGCCGTTCTCGAAGTTTCATTGGCCTTAAATTCTTCCCTGGTGTTAGAGGACGTTCTTCAAATCGTGATGGAAAAAGCAATTGAACTGCTTTCGGCCGAGCGGGGTTTTATCATGCTCCTGAATGCCAAAGGGGAATTGCAATTCAAAACAGCTTATAATTTATGCAAAGAATCCCTTATGGAAGAGGATTTTAAAATATCCAATTCTATCGCCAACCAGGTGGCGGTGTCGGGCAAATCGGTTTATACTTCGGACGCTCAATCCGACGAACGTTATGCCAATCAAAAATCGGTTCTGGAACTGCACCTTCGATCCATCATGTGCGTTCCTCTAAAAATTAAAAATAATGTCATCGGGATTATTTATCTTGATAATTCGTCGGAAGCCAAATTATTCCTCAAATCGGACCTTTATTTATTTGAATTATTGGCCCAGCAGGCGGCGCATGCCATTCATAATGCCAATCTTTACTATACTCAGTCGGATCTGAAGATCTACAATGAGAATGTAATAAATAAGTCACCCGTGGGAATTACGGTAATCGACTCCGGTCAAAATCTTATTTCCATCAATGATGCCGCCCTGGCCATCTTTGATAAGAATAAGGATAGTATTGTACTGCCGGCCACCGACCAGACGGGGACCCGATTTTTTGATCTTGTTCCGGAGAACGAAAGGACGAAGTGGCGGCATATGATCGAAATGGCATTTTCGACAGGTCAGCCGTTCGAAGATTCGCGTTATTTCCATAACACGGGGTACGAGGAAAAGGTCCTGTCGATAAAGATTTCACCCATCCGAAAATTGCCGAACGGCGGTGACGGTCTTATTCTGATTATTGAGGACATCACCGAAAAAATCATCATGGAGAAATATGTCATTCTCTCCGAGAAATTGGTGGCCCGCGGAGAAATGGCCGCCTCCATCGGTCATGAATTGAATAATTATCTGGCCATTATCGCCAATAACGCGGAATTGCTTTCGCTCAATTTACAGAGGAATCAGGGTGAAAAGGCCGGATTCAATGCCCGCCAGATCATTGAAAGCATCTCCAAAATGAAACGATTCACCGACGGCCTGATGGATTTCTCAAAACTTGAAGCCGAAATGGTGAATTATGACATCAGGCACCTCATTGAAGATCTACTCTTTTCGCTGAAGGCTCAGAATCGTTTCAAGAAGATCCATTTCTCGGTGGAATTGGGAGGGAATCTCCCCAGCGTCCAAATTGATGTGGGGCAAATCCAGCAAGTGCTGATGAATCTTTTAAATAATGCCGCCGACGCCCTCGATGATCGAGCCCAAAAAGAGGAAGCCGCGGGCAATCAGGATTTCCAGAGAAGAATTGATATTCGGGCCGACTATGATGAGGCTCCCGCCATACTGAAAATCTTAGTATCCGACAACGGCTGCGGCATCTCACCGGAGTCGTTAACGCGCGTTTTCCAACCTCATTATACGACCAAAGAAACGGGACACGGTCTGGGACTGGCCAACTGCGCCAAAATAATTAGAAATCATCACGGAGATATAAAAGTAACATCGCAGGAAAACCAAGGGACCTCATTTATAATAACTATTCCCAAGGCTCAGGCCGAATCGATCGAATAAAAATGGAAATAGCCAATTTCGTTCCCCGCGGATATGAAATAATCCGCTTCCTGGGAAGCGGGGGAACGGCCAGTGTTTACCTGGCGCGCCGTAAAGCAGACGGCCGGATGTTTGCCCTCAAAGCACCGTTATTGACTGACTCCCCCTTATCTTTATCGGTTTTCCGCGCCCTGGTGAGGCGGGAGTATCAATTAATAAATAAGGCCAACTATCCCGGCCTGGTTCGCATTTATGATTTGGATGAAACGGACAATTCACATCCATTTTTGGTTATGGAATATTGTCCGGGAAAAAGTCTTGATCAGTTTGACCGGATTTTGTCCCCGGATATTCTTTTAAATATTTTATCATCGATCAGCATTAACCTATTTTTTGTACATATTTCCGGCATATATCATGGGGATCTTAAGCCGCATAATATATTTCTTACCGGGGATCCCGAAAGCTACGGCGGGCCAAATCATATCTATTCCAAGCTCTCGGATTTTTCATTGGCTCTGAAGGTCGATGAATTGCTGCCGGCCCGGTTGGGCATGGGCACCGTGGGATATATGGCCCCCGAGACAATCGAAAGAAATTCCTTAGATTTCCGTTCCGATATTTTTGCGCTGGGTGTGATTGGTTATAAGCTTGCCACCGGGCAACATCCCTTCTGGCCGGAGGGAGAGAAGACCGATCCGGTTCGGATAAGCGCCGCTATCACGGAATTTCAACCATCGCCGCCCGAGCAAATTAGATCTTCCCTGCCCGCCGGGCTGTCGGAATTGATTATGCAGATGTTGGCCAAAGACCCCCAGAAGCGTCCCGAAAATGCTTATGCTATTTGCGAGCAATTGGAAAGGGCGGGGGCATCATATCCTTTTCGAAAAATGATCAGCCCCAAGCATCTAATTTCAGTAGCAAAGACATCAGTCAATTCGGATTTTCTGAAGGCTCCGTTCTGGGATATATCGGGAAATCAGATTAAAGCAATGCTCGATTTGGTTGGCGACGATACTAGTTATTTGCGGCATGTGGTACAGATAAATTTCGTCAGTGGAAAAATTGTCTGGCAAGGCGGGAAATTAAGGGTGGTCGAAAATGATCTGATTTGGCCGAATAATATAAAACGCCGGCTGGGAGAAATATTCGGAAAACTTCCCCTGCACCTGAAGAAAAAGGCGATTCAGGCCGCTATTATAGGAGAGTTTGAGGAGCCGGGACCGGAGCAATCGGGCAATCTTTCCCTTCCTGCACCCCAATTAATAAGGCCGTTGCTGAAATTGATTCATCAGGGATTATCGCCGTCGTCCAGACGGCGTTTATCAAACAGATTGGCACAAGGTCTGGCCGAAGATCGCTCCCGGGTTCGATTGGCGGCGCGTCTCTTTTTACAGGCGGAAAATATCACGGAAGGGTTCGGAATAATTTTGGATGCCATAAATGAAGAGATTAGCAATCATCAGATGGCGGAAGCGTTAAAGCTTCTGGATCGAATTGAAAAGCTGTGCCGACAGAAGGACAATATAGAAAAGTTAAAAATAGTTCTGATGAAAAGGGGCGATTCGGAAAAAATGACGGGCGATACGGTCAGTGCCGAAAAAACCTACACGAGTCTGATTGCATTATACAAAACCATCCCGGTCGATCGTTTGCTGGCTGAGACCTACAAGGATCTGGGCGATTTATATAAAATGAAACAGGACTATCATTCCGGCATAAAAGCGCTCCGGCAGGCCGAGCA
>CALMKK010000282.1 GCA_937867135.1 uncultured candidate division Zixibacteria bacterium | reverse complement strand
GCGAGAAAGGGGCGGCGCGATTTTTAAGGCGGCCGCCCGCAGAAAATCATTTTCCTTTAAATTCGGCTTTCCGTTTCTCGAGAAAGGCCTTCATCCCTTCCATGGCGTCTTCGGTGCCGTATATCGCTCCGAAACTGGTTTTCTCAAGGTCACAGCCGACCTGCAGATTGGTATCAAGACCGCTATTGATGCACTCCTTGGCCGTCGTCACCGCAATCGGGGAACGGGAGAGAATGGTTTTGGCCATCGCCATCGCTTTATCCATTAATTCCTCGACCGGATAAACTTCATCGACCAATCCGATCCGGTGCGCTTCGTTGGCGTCGATCATATCCCCGGTGAAAATCATCTGCTTGGCTTTGCCGCGCCCCACCAGACGCGCCAGACGCTGGGTCCCGCCGTATCCGGGAATCAATCCGAGATTGACTTCCGGCTGTCCGAATTTGGCTTTCTCCGACGCCAATCGGATATCACAGGCCATCGCCAGTTCACAGCCGCCGCCGAGCGCAAAACCGTTGACCGCCGCAATCACCGGCTTGGGGTAATTCTCAATCGTCTGCATCAGGTACAACCCGAGCATCGATTTGGCCAACGCCTTTTTGACATCGCAGGCCGCCAGCTCGGCGATATCGGCCCCGGCCACGAATGCCTTGCCGGCCCCGGTAATAATGACACAGCCGAAAGAATTATCCATCCAGGAGTGACGGAAAAAATCCTGAAGTTCGGCCACGGTTTCATCGTTGAGCGCATTGAGGGCCTTCTCGCGATTGATAGTGACAATCGCCAGACGATCTTCCTTTTTGATAATTATATTTTTGTATTCCATCGCTATCTCTCTTTTTGAATTATTTGCTGTAATCGTAAAAGCCCCGGCCGCTCTTTTTGCCGAGATAACCGGCGTTGACCATCCGGCGCAGAAGCGGCGGCGCGGCATAATGGCCGTCCTTGAATTCCTCGAAAAAGATATCGGCGATATATAGAGTCGTATCGAGGCCGATAAAATCGGTCAGGGTCAAAGGCCCCATCGGGTGACCGCATCCCAGCATCATGCCGCTATCGATATCCTCGCGAGAGGCCAGCCCGTTTTCGTACTGACGGATCGCATCGAGAAGGTACGGAATCAAAAGGACATTGACAATAAACCCCGGCGAATCTTTGGCCTTCACCGGATTTTTTCCGACCGCCTGCGCAAACGAGAAGGCGGCATTGAAAGTTTCATCGGATGTATCAAGTTGTTTGACCACCTCGACCAGCTTCATCACCGGCACCGGATTGAAGAAATGGAGGCCCAGAAATTTATCGCGCCGTTTGGTGACTGCGGCCAGATCGCCGATCGGGAGGGAGGAAGTGTTCGAGGCAAAAATCGTTTCCGGTTTGCATATTTTATCCAGTTCGGCGAAAATTTCCTTTTTGGCGGCCATATTTTCAGTGACCGCTTCGATAACTATGTCGCAATCTTTAAAATCGGCCAGCTCGGTCGTGGTTTTGATATTGCCGAGCACTTTCTCTTTGCCGGCGGCGTCGAGTTTCCCTTTCTCGACCGCTTTATCGAGTTGCTTGGTGATATTGCGAATTCCTTTGGCTATAAATTCTTCGGTCGCATCGTTGGCGAGAACGCTAAAACCGGCTTGAGCCGTGACTTGCGTGATACCGCCGCCCATCTGGCCGAGTCCGACCACTCCAACCTTTTTAATCATAATAATCTCCCCTTATGAAAAAATTCCTTTTTTTATTTTGTGCTTATGGGTGGAATATAAACGAACTTCTGCGGCAGGTCAATAGGGGGCGGGGCCGTCTCCTCGCGGACGACAATATGGGTTTGGGCAGGTCAGGTCATTAGGGCCGGAGGCTATCGCAATCAAGAGATAATATGGGTCATGATATCTATTTTTCTGGCTCAATGCCATTCTGGTCTTGCTCCTTAATCCCGCCTCGGCCGGTCAATATCCCCCAAATCCCGACCGAGCGAACGACACGGTTTTATTACCGTGCGCGGAGAAGTAGGTCGGAACCCCTGAGTCCCGATTTATCGGGACGTGGTTCCGACATCTTCGCTTATCCCTCTCTGTGCGCGGCAGATTTCCTATCTGCC
>CALMKK010000281.1 GCA_937867135.1 uncultured candidate division Zixibacteria bacterium | reverse complement strand
GACGGGACATATTGGCGGGTTCCAACGCCTTTCGGAACATTGATGGAATCACCGGCAAGCCGCGGGCCGGTACGAGAATCATCCTGACATCCGGAATTTCCCTTTTAATCAGCGGATACGATTTTCCACAAAGTTCCAGTAGCTCTTTCCCAATAGATGTCCCGCCAATGGTACAGATAATCAGTTTCTCGCCGCCATACCCCAATTGGGCGCGGATCGCATTATAGTCGCCATATTCAGCGGGATGAAATGCCAAGATATAGCCCACGAACTGGTATCTGGCCATGGCAAAAGTGCGCCGATTGGGCAGCAAAAAACCAAACCGTCGATCCGGCGCATCTTCCGGTTCACCGACGAACAGCCCCAAATCGTAAATGGCTGGTTTATCCGGAAATCCGGATGACCACTTGCGGTTCAATAAGTAAATCCCCAGATGCTCCAGCGGATTTCGAGTCATGGCATCAAATCCGACAAAATCGTAAATCATTACAAAGCGGGATTTTTTCAAACTTGGGCGCTCTCTAAATGCCGTCACCAGATCATAAGTCTCATCACCAATTAGAAGGTCGTATCTGCTGCGGGTGGTCACACGGCAAACCAAATCAATATTGTGCTGCCATTGTCGGCGAAATTCCACGGCATATTTAAACAGGTTCAATTTAAATCCCTGAGATGCCGATTCGGCAATCAGATTCTCATCGAGGTAGTCCGCTGATTCGGGAAGGAGTTTTTCTCCACATTTTTCAAGCAGATGACTGGCGGGATGTGCCGCGAGCCAATGGATTTCCACATCATTGCACTGCAATCGGATCTCATTGGCAATTGCGATATCTCTGATGATATGCCCGAGACCAATAGAACCGCTGATGAAAAGAATTCTATTATTCACGATTTTGCGCCCTGATAACGGCCGGTAAATGAATGCCGCCCATTTTGCCGCCCTATGATACTGCAAAAGGGATCTTTTTTCAAGTGAGAAAATGAGTATTCGTGGCAGTCCCGATCGCACTCGGGCCAAGCTCCGGTCAAATCGAATTTTAACGTCCGGGGTCGCCATTTAGCCAGGGGTGGAAATAATTACAGGATCAAAGGATTGCCATGGCAAACTGCAATATATAGCATGTTGAGACGGTTTCTGTTGTGCAGGACTCACGGTCAAGCAATTTTCCTCGATTTCTGTTCCTTGAAATCCCTCTTTTTGAAGTCAAATATTTTTGAAAATAGACTCGTTTAATCCATATATTGGGGAATATTCTCCTGAAAGTCATTGACCGTCATCTGTCGGGAGGGGACCTTTGACGACCGGGAGCAGCCGGCTGCAATTACTTTACGCCAAAAGGCCAACCATAAAAGGAGATGATATTATGAAAATGCGCAAAGAAGAAGTCCCGATTGCATTGGATATGCAAGTTGCGACGTTCCGTGTCGCCGAATGGGATAATATGGCGGTAGCTTATGTCAAGCTGACCGCCGGGGTGGATGCCACCCCGTTGCTTCAGGGATTA
>CALMKK010000280.1 GCA_937867135.1 uncultured candidate division Zixibacteria bacterium | reverse complement strand
CCTGCCGCAAGATAGAAGAGCTGAAGAATACCGAGCCCGAGTTCAGGAAGGACTATGGCCCGAATTACCAGTTTCCCTTCTTCCTCCTTGGTCATCGCCCAATCGGTTACTTCGGCGACACGACCCCGGATAAAATGCACCTTCTCTTTAAGAAGCTTGTCGTAAAACTCCTCATACCCTTTTCCGGCGGCCCGCATATCGATATAAAAATTATAAACCTCAGCTTCGGTCCTCTCATGAATGAGATGAGCCAGTTTAAGGGACGCCATGCAACACAATCGGGAGCAGTACTTATTCGTGTTCTCGTCGCGACTGCCGACACAATGCACCACCGCCACCGATTTCGGTTTGGTTCCGTCCTTCAATAATATTTCGCCGCCGGTCGGCCCCGAAGCGTTAACCAAACGCTCAACCTCCAGGCTGGTATAAACATTTTTATACTTGCCGTAGCCGTAGCGCGGTATCCGGGTGGCGTCAAAAGTCTTATAACCGGTCGCCAAAATAATGGCGCCGACTTCGACTTCTTTTATTTCTTCTTTCTGATCGAAATCAATGGCCTTCCGTTCGCAGGCATCGGCGCACGGCTTTTTGCATTTGCCGCCCCGGAACCAGGCGCAGGTTTCTTTATCAATCAGGGCCACCAGCGGTGTCGCCTGGGGGAAAGGAATGTAGATCGGCTTGCGGAGACTCAAGCCCTCGTTGAATTCATCCGAAAATTTCCCCTGCTTGAAAATGCATTTCTCGATACATTCATAACAGCCGACACAGAGGCTCTCGTCGATATAACGGGGTTTCCGCCGAACCTTGACTTTGAAATTGCCGACAAATCCCTCCACCTGGGATACTTCCGAATAGGTCCACATCGTGATATTCGGATGTGACCGTACCGCCGACATTTTGGGGGTTAAAATACATGCGGCGCAATCCAGGGTCGGGAAAGTTTTGTCGAACTGGGCCATATGCCCGCCTATGGTCGGCTCCCTTTCCACCAGATAGACTTTCTTGCCGGAGTCGGCCATAGTCAGAGCGGCGTGAATTCCGGAAATGCCGCCGCCGACCACCATAACATCGGGATTGACTTTGACCCGGGTTCTTTCCAGTGCCTTGTGCAGGGAAATTCTCCGCACCGCCCCCGCCACCAGTGCTTTGGCTTTCTCCGTGGCGGCTCCTTTTTCCAATGTCACCCAGGAGACATGCTCCCGAATATTGGCCATCTGGAAAAAGAACTGGTTCTGTCCTCCGGCCATGGTCGCCTTACGGAAAGTCGGCTCATGCATCAGAGGTGAGCATGATGCCACCACCACCCGGTCGATTTTTCCGTCGCGGAGATCCTGCTGAATAATCTCCTGACCGGGGTCGGAACACATGAACTTGTATTCCTGCACCACGGTAACATAGGGGAGAGTCCGGGCGAACTCCACGACTTCTTTAACATCGACTTTGCTGGCGATATTGATACCGCAATGGCAGATATAGACGCCTATTTTAGGGGTCCCGTTGGTTTTGTTATTAGCCGCGGACATAGGCACCTCCCGCCAACTGGGATGATTTAATCGGCACGAAGAGACGATTTATTCCCAATTTTTTATCATCCATTCCGAAGGCTAATCCCATTAATTGGGAGAAATAGGCCACCGGCATATCGATTTTATCGTTATAAGCGCTTCCCATCTGCTTCTGATAGCATTCCAGATTGAATTGACATAAGGGACAGGCCGTGGCAATGACATCGGCGCCCCGTCTTTGCGCTTCCCTTAAAATCACATAGCCGAGGCGCATGCCCGTTTCCTGGACAGTGCCGGTCAGCGAACCGCCGCAACAGCGGGTCTTGAGCGGCCAATCAAGTGTTTCGGCCCCTAGAGCCTTCATAATTATATTCATCGAGGTCGGATTGTGTTGGTTGTCGAAATCGGCATACGGCCGGACAATCTGACAGCCGTAATAACAGGCTACTTTCAGCCCCTTGAGCGGCTTCTTTACCAATCTGGATATTCGCTCTCCGCCGATATCGTTGGCCAAGATATCCAGCGGGTGCCGCACTTTGACCGTCCCTTTGTATGAAAGGCCGGCGGCATCAAGCGCGGGATTTATTTTTTTCCGAATATCGGGATAATCGCGAAGATATTTGTTGGCCTTGTTCAAAACCAGGTAGCAGGCGGCGCAGGGCGCAATCAGATTAATATAATCGGCCGTCCCCTTTTTCGCCTCCGCCAGTGCCAGGTTGCGCGCCGAAAGCGCAAAGGCTTTCAATTCGCTGATAGCCATATAGGCGGTCGCGCCGCAGCAATTCCAATCCTCCAGTTCTTCCAGCGGTGTCTCCAGCGCCTGAAAAACCGCCAGCATCGAATCCTCATAGGCGCGGCCGGTTCCTTTCAAAGAACATCCCGGAAAATACAGGTAACTCATCTGGCCTCCTTATGAGTGACAACGTCTCTTTTTTGCACCATTCGCTCCGTCTCTATGGCGCCGAGAAGCTTGTGCAATTCCTCTTTTCTTTTGATAGATTCGGAGCCGATGCTGATTCGACCCTGCATCCACAATTTTAAACCCATACTTGCCTGTTTCAAAGCCTTCAGAGGATTCGATTTCATATAAAGTCGCATGATCAGGCGGCCTTCGTTGGTGCGGCCCTTGCTGTGCACCTGATTGAAAAATTCCCGGGCCAGAACCGAAATCGGAAAGCGCGACGGGGCCACGCCTTCCCGGATCGCCAGCCGCTTGGCGGCATACATGATGTCCGTTATCTTCACATTCTTGGGACATTCCACGGCGCAGGAATAGCACGAGGCGCACAACCAGCAGGTATAACTGCTTAATACCTCGCGACGAAACCCGGCCCGTATCATGGCTATAATCCGGCGCGGAGTATAATCCATTTCCGGACTCAGCGGACACATCCCGCTGCAGGTCCCGCATTGAATGCAATTGAATAAATGCTCGCCTCCCGGGATTGAAGCTATCTCATCGGCAAAGCCGGGATCGAGATCCTCTTCATATTTAATCTTGCGCCATCCGGGTAGATCCGGCATAAGCATCCTCCTCTCTGCGGAGTTTATAGGTTTCTAAAGACACGAGCGGCCGGCCTGCCGGCGATGATACATTTCAAAAAGATCGCGCAAAGAGCCGCCATCGCTGTGGCCGTAACTGTCCGAAAAACAAAGGCAACGGTCATGCAACTCATGTCTGTAGTATTTGCTTTTATTTTCATTTTTCGATTTCTTGCATCTCACCATTATAATCAATTTCAGACGAAATATGTGAAATATTTCACAAATACACCCAAATAAAATACCGCTCCGTTTACCCAAATTGCTTACCAATTCTCAATTGCACCTTGCGTGATACCGGTTATGCAATCGGCAAGTGCGGCCCCGTTCAACATTCTCCGTATTGTTGTCAATCTGCCGGCTCCGATTAAGAGAATTGGGAACCGTGCAAAATGTGAGATAATATTCCAAATATATTGTCCTTTCTGTATTGAAAAATTTATCATAGCGGTCGCAAAATGTCAAGAAAAAGGTCAACAATTTCCCCCTCTTTTATCACTCTTTTCATCATACAAATCAATTTTTGTCTTCTTTCATTTATTATCGTCAATCAATCGCATTGGATTACTCCACATTCAATTTATAAATGTCTTTTATGACTCATCTTTACTATTTGGTATTTAATTAATGTGAATCCCGATTGATCGAATTGACAGTTCACTTTATTCAATTGACCCCTCACTTGGGCTAACATAGACAGCATGACCCACTTAGAAATGCCTATAAATCCTATCCCGATTTGCGTCATTTGTCGTGAATCCGAAAATTAACTTCAATATGCGCTATAAATATTGCGTAACCCTCAAAATTTTGCTTAATTACTCCATAGCCATCCGGCAATAACACCCGGTATGGCTTATATTTATTATTATGAGCCATAAGCATAACGAACAAATTCTGCCTCCCCTTTTGGCGTCCTCAAAGGCTATTTCGGTTATTCTAAAGCCGGGCATCAAGCCCTCTGCGGGCGGGCAACTTGAAACAAAATTGATGGATTCGGCATCATGACACAAAACGTTGATATAGGCTCCATTAGCGGACTTTCCGATGCTGAGGTCGAACGTAGATTGCGGGATGAAGGCTATAATGAGCTTCCCTCCGGCAAGAAGCGAAGCACTTTCGCCATTGCGGTAAGCGTCGTTAAGGAACCGATGTTTCTCCTGCTGGTGGCGTGCGGCGCTCTTTATCTCTTTCTGGGTGACTTCCAGGAAGCGATTATGCTGATGGGTTTCGTGGTGGTGGTGATGGGAATTACGTTATACCAGGAGCGGAAGACGGAACGGGCGTTGGAAGCGTTGCGGGATCTCTCCAGCCCCCGCGCGCTGGTCATCCGCGACGGCCGGCAGATACGAATTGCCGGCCGCGAGGTCGTGACAGATGATATAATTGTCCTGCACGAAGGGGATCGCGTCCCGGCCGATGCCGCGCTAATTTCCAGTATCAATCTTTCGGCCGATGAATCGCTTCTAACCGGCGAATCGGTCGCCGTACGCAAATTAATCTGGGACGGCATATCCGAGCGGGTGCAACCCGGCGGCGACGATCTGCCGTTTGTCTATTCCGGGACGATGATCGTGCAGGGTCAGGGAGTTGCTAAAGTATATGCCACCGGCCTGAAAACCGAAATCGGTAAAATCGGCAAGGCCCTTCAGGCCGTAGAGCAGGAAGGAACGATTCTTCAAAAGGAAACCGGGCGGCTGGTCCGCAATCTAGCCATTTTCGGGACCTTGCTCTGTATTTTGGTAATTGTCATTTATGGGCTTACTCGGAATGATTGGCTGAACGGCTTTCTGGCCGGTATTACGCTCGCCATGGCGACTCTCCCGGAAGAATTTCCGGTTGTCCTCACGATATTCCTGGCTCTGGGAGCGTGGCGTCTCTCTCATAAACAGGTGCTCACGCGGCATGTCCCGGCGGTGGAAACACTCGGTTCGGCGACGGTTCTCTGTGTCGATAAAACCGGCACCCTGACTCAAAATCGCATGAGCGTGAGAAAAATTTACAGCGGGGGGGCTTATTTTGATTGCACCGGTTCTGCGCAAAAAACAATGCCGGAAAATTTCCATGAAATTCTCGAATACAGCATCCTGGCCAGCAAAAAAGACCCCTTTGATCCGATGGAAAAAGCCTTCAAGCAATTGGGCGAAGAGTATCTTGCTCAAACCGAGCATCTCCACGGCGACTGGCTTTTGATTCAGGAATATCCGCTCTCCCGGGAATTGCTGGCCCTGTCGCATGTCTGGAAATCGCCTGATGGAAGCAATTATATTATTGCCGCCAAAGGGGCGCCCGAAGCGATTTTTGATCTCTGTCATCTCAATCAAGCCGAAATATCAAAATTGTCCCAAACCGTGAGCGAGATGGCCGCCGACGGCCTTCGGGTCCTTGGCGTCGCAAGAGCCAATTTCGTAAAAAGAGATTTACCCGATGAACAGCATGATTTCGTATTTTCCTTCCTCGGGCTTATCGGCCTGGCGGATCCGATTCGCCCCACCGTTCCGCTTGCCATCAAAGAATGTTACTCGGCCGGCATCCGGGTGGTGATGATTACCGGGGATTATCCCGGCACAGCCCAGAGCATTGCCCGTCAAATCGGCCTTAAGCCGGTCGATCAGGTTCTTACCGGACAGGAATTGAACGAGATGACCGATGAGTCCCTGCAGGAGCGGATCAAGAATGTCAATATCTTCGCCCGGGTGGTGCCGGAACAGAAATTGCGGCTGGTCAACGCCCTGAAAGCCAACCGGGAAGTGGTGGCCATGACCGGCGACGGCGTCAATGACGCGCCGGCTTTGAAATCGGCCCACATCGGCATCGCCATGGGAGAAAGAGGCACCGATGTCGCCCGCGAGTCATCATCGCTGGTTCTTCTCGACGATGATTTTTCCTCCATTGTCGGGGCGGTTCGGCTGGGACGGCGGATTTTCGACAATATCAAAAAAGCGATGGCTTATATTTTCGCCATACATGTCCCGATTGCCGGGATGTCGTTTATTCCGGTCGTGATGGAATGGCCGCTGGTTCTGCATCCGGTGCATATTGTCTTTCTGGAACTGATTATCGACCCGGCCTGCTCGGTAGTGTTCGAAGCGGAGGCCGAAGAGGCCGATGTGATGCAACGGCGGCCGCGCGATCCCAAAGAACCGCTTTTCGGGAGGAGAACCATTGTCCTGAGCATATTGCAGGGGCTGATGGTTCTGGCCATTATTTTGACCGTCTATGTGACCGTCCAGAGTTTGGGGCGCGGCGCCGACGAGGCGCGGGCCCTTTCCTTCACCACCCTCATTTTCGCCAATCTGGGATTGATTCTCACCAACCGCTCCTGGACCAGAACGGTCTGGCACACTCTTCGCTCCCCCAACGCCGCCCTCTGGTGGGTTCTGGGAGGAGCCTTCACTTTCCTGGCCCTGGTTCTCTATACGCCGTTTTTGCGGCATCTATTCCTCTTTTCAAAACTTCATCCGACCGATCTTTTAATTTGTCTGGGCGGCGGCATCCTGAGCATAATCTGGTTTGAGATATTGAAATACACCCGCGAGCGCAAAAGCAATCTGGCGACGGCGGAAGAGAGCGAAGCCGAATAATTTTCCGTGCGGCGGTTGAACGGCAACGGGATAGAAGATGGTGGGTTCGCTTTCGAAAAATATTTTCTCCTGAAATTAGCCGAAATTTTCACGGTAACAGACTGTCCTAAAGCAAATTGAGTAGAAGCGCCGCAATGCCGCAAATTCGGGCTCGCTCCGGGTTTTAGGCCGGTCGATTTTTTGACGTCGCGCCGATTGGTGATAAGCTGTCGTTCGGTGCAGGGCATAATTATAGTACTCCTTGCTACATAAGGAGCCCGATTAACCGATTAACACCAAATTGGTAGGGAAAATGTACGGTTAGAGCAGTATTCAGCGCCCACCCCAAGGGGTGGGTTACATTTTTCCTGACGGCGTGGGAAAAGGGGGCGAGGTACCG
>CALMKK010000279.1 GCA_937867135.1 uncultured candidate division Zixibacteria bacterium | reverse complement strand
TTTTATATCGGATATTCCGAAATAATTCGTTGTATACGGCCAATTTTCCAGCTGTTAGCGAGGCCAATTTTATCGAAAAGAAGTTGCTGCTTGAAGAGGGGACGCAATCGCTGGCGATTTGTCCTATCACATACGGCGGTTCGCTGGCTGGATTGGTCTGTTTTGCCTCGCCGGTTCCCTATGCCTTTGATATGATTGAAGAAGGAATGCTGGGCGGAATATTGGAGGAATTTGGGGCCATTGTCGGAAAGGCCAAACGGAGTTTGAATATTTAACTCGGCCGGGAATATCTCCGCATTCTCTTTACTTTAATCCGGGCATTATTGTGATCCTCGAGGGTTTTCGAGAAAATATGCCGCCCGGTACCATCAGCCACAAAATAAAAATAATCGCTATCGGCCGGTCTCATGGCGGCGCGAATAGCTTTCATTCCGGGACAATTTATCGGGCCGGGCGGGAGCCCCGCGACAATATAAGTATTGTACGGGGATTGGATTTTCAAATCCTCTTTTGACAGGCCCCGGGGGGCGCCTCCCAGCGCATACAAAACGGTGGGGTCGGCCTGGAGAATCATACCATTCCGCAGGCGATTATGATAAACCGATGAAACCAGCGGCATCTCATCGTCAACGGTCGCTTCCCCTTGGATTATCGAGGCCAGTGTAATAAGATCATGTAGTGAAGCAATATCGGGCGGCAGGGAATCGGCCAGCGGTGCGACCCGGCGCTGAAATTGTTCATGCATGGCTTCGATAATATTATCGATTTTCATATCATACCAGAATTGATAGGTTTCCGGGAAAAGGTATCCTTCCAGTCCATTGATATTGAATTGTTTCCGAGTGTAAACGGTGTCGCAGGCGCGGGCCGCAAAGGCCGTGGAATCAATGCCCAGATCGTGGGATAAAATAGAAGCGATTTTATAGATATTCGAACCTTCGGGTATCGTTACCATCACGGTGGCGATATCTTTGTGCCGGAATTTCTGCAGGATGCCGTATAATGATACTTCGCCCCGGAAATCGTACCGTCCGGGAACGATATATTTATCAATTCGTCCCAATACGGCCGCCGCTCGAAACAGGTATTCGCTCCGTATGACGCCGGCCTGACGGAGGCTGGCGGCGATTTTGGCGAAATGGTCGTTTTCTTCGACGGTAATGGAATGATGTTCCGAACCTAGATTGTACGGCATCATCACCTCGTAGGTGATATAGGCCCCGGAGATAATTATCAGGACCAGAATAAAACCGGCCAAATGGGCGGCCGATTTCAGCGGAGCGCCGGTGGAGCGAACCAGGTACGCGATAAATTTGAAGAACAGGACCGGGATGGCCAATAAAAGCACCAGCGCCGTTACAAACCAGTACAGGAAGTACTCGTAAATATGAAACTTATATGTTTTTGAGTTGGTCATATTCGTCCAGGAATCTTTGCAGAATTATCGCGGCGGCGATTTTGTCGATCCGGCCTTTTTTGCGGCCGGTCCGTTTGCCGTGCATATGAATGATTTCCTCGGCCTCTTTGGATGAGTAGCGTTCGTCGATGCGGTAAATCGGCCCGGCATATTTTTTCTCCAAACGTGCGATAAAAGCATCGACCATTTTACACCGCTCGCCCATTTTCCCGCCCGCCGGCGATACCGGGTAGCCGACGACCACCCCGACCGCGCGGCATTCGGCGATGTCGTTTACGATTTCTTCTATAGCCTTCTTAATAGAGGCGAAACTTATTGTCTTATACGCCGAAGCAATCAGGCCGGTTGGGTCGGATCTGGCGAGGCCGATGCGGCGCTCGCCGTAGTCGATGCCAATGAAGACTTTATCGGTCATGGACGGAATCTATGAGCGGGGGACATTTAAGTCAAAGAAAATTGATTATTAAATAGATGAAGGGGCCGTAGGGGCCCGGGGTCCCGCTTGCTTGACTTGGAACTTTGAAAACGGTATATTCGTTTTCCAAAGCGAAAGTGGCGGAATCTGGTAGACGCGCTGGACTTAGGATCCAGTCCTTAACCGGGTGGGGGTTCAAATCCCCCCTTTCGCAGAAAAATATTAGAGAGGAGCATTAATTGAAGTCGGTCATAAAATCTTCGAACGGTCTGGTTCGTGAATTAGAAATAGAGATTCCGGCGGAGACGGTTGACGCCGCTTTCGCCGAGACCTATCAAAAATATCGCCGCGAGGCCAAGATCCCCGGTTTCCGGCCGGGCAAAACGCCGCTTAATGTTATCCGTTCCCGATTCGGAGATGCCATTCGTGACGATGTTTTGGAAGAGCTGATTAAAAAGAGTTACCCGCAAGCGATCAAAGAACAGAACCTGAATGTGGCATCCTATCCCAATATCCCGGAGTATGAGTTGAACGAAGGGGCCGCTTTGAAATATGTGGCTCGTGTGGAAGTCATGCCCGAAGTCGAAAAAGTCGAATATGACGGTTTGAATCTTCCCGATGAAAAAATCGAAATCTCCGACATTGAAGTTAATTCCGTAATTGATTATCTGAAAAAGAAGCATGCCGAGTTGCGCCCGGTGGAAAGAGCGGCCACAGCGGATGATATTCTGGTGATGGACCTGATCAAATTGGATGACCCGGACAAGATCCTTAAAGGGGATCAATTCAGCGACAATGAGGTCGATCTTTCCAGCTCGATGACGGTCAAGGAATTCCGCGAGGGTCTGGCGGGCCTTAAGGCCGGGGACGAGAAGGAAGTGACGGTCAATTATCCGCCTGATTATTCAGATGAGCATTTTGCCGGTAAGACTCTTAAATATTTATGCAAAATAAAAGGGGTCAAAGAACGGGTTTTGCCGGAAGAGAATGATGCTCTCGCCAAGCTGGTCGGGGGGGCGGAAACTCTTCTGGAACTGAGACTTAAAATTCGCGAGGACCTCAAAAAGCAACGGGAAAACGACCAGGACAAATGGAAACGGAACGAGGTGGTTCAGCAGATTCTGGAAAAAAATCCGGTGCCGATACCGGAAGCGATGGCGCAAAACTATCTCGATTCGGTAATTGAGGATTACAAGAAGAATTATGAAAAGTTCGACGAGAAAGTGATACGGGAACGATACCATCCGGTGGCGGTTAAGGCTTTAAGATGGAATTTCCTGTCAAATCGGCTGGCGGAGCTGGAAAAGATTGAAGTTTTGCCGCTTGATACCGAAAATTGGATTAAAAGATTTGCCGATAACTATCAAATGGATATTGAGAAAGCCAAGGAGGTTTTAGGCAAATCGGGACGGGTCAAGGAAATCCGCGATTCCATTCTGGAGGACAAGATTTTTGATTTTCTTTTCTCCAAAGTCGCGTATCTTCCGCCAGAGCAATGGAAGCGGGAGAAAGAGCATCCGGATGAAAAAGAATTATAGTTTCACGGAGGAATAAATGACATTAATACCGATGGTGGTGGAACAGACCGGACGGGGTGAGCGGGCGTATGATATTTATTCACGCTTGCTGAAGGATCGGATTATTTTTATCGGTTCGCCGATCGATGATCATCTGG
>CALMKK010000278.1 GCA_937867135.1 uncultured candidate division Zixibacteria bacterium | reverse complement strand
GACGGTAGCTGACCGAGTCCTCTTCGGGAGTCGTTTTTATATCGTCTTCTAAATCTATCGACATACTATTTTCTCTATCTCAATTACGTAAGGTTTTCTCTTTTTCTCCGAGCAGGTAATAAAAAAACCCGCCGGGCTTTTCAGCGCGACGGGTTATCATTAAACAAAGGAGTTCTCAACCGATAGATACACCTCTCCCGCCGCGGAAAATCGCAAACGGCTTTGCCGTAAGCGCGACATTAATGTGAATTACTATCATATCTCACAATACTCCGTTGCAGGTTAATGGTTATCTTAAAAATACCTTACGTCAATATATCGACGTAAGTTGTAATTAATATATCCTTGATTTCAAAATTGTCAATCACAATTATATTCTTTTTTTTATTAATAAAAGTGCAGGCTATTCCGAACCGGATTGGTGGCTTTTGCGATAGCGGGATTCTTGAATTGGGCCGGTGGGAGAATTCGGGAAGGAGAACCGCCGATTTGGTGCCGAAAATGGCGTCATTCCTGTTAACTGCGCAGGAAAGGCAGAGGTCACTGCCCGATGAAGTTATTAAAAGCCATTAGTTTCCTGAAATATTGCAGGGCTCGACAGGCACCCCTTTCTGGTCGTCATATAGGGTATGAAAATTGACTGCAAGCGGCGACTCCACTGCAACCAATAGCCAAGTGGCCCACTCCAAACCGCCGAGAATTATAATGGTCAAAACTCTCCCTGATTGCTTGGCCCGTTTAAAGTTGGCAACACGATCAGAAATCCGCAAGTATGGTCGGGATTCAGATATATTCCAAGGGATAATAATTCGGAAATAGGCCAATTGCATTATTTCAACAGCACCATTTTTTTCGTGGCGCCGAATCGGCCGGCCTGCACCTTATAGAAATAGACTCCCGATGCTTCCCCGGACGGTTGCCATACTATTTTCTTATAGCCTGCCGGATCATTCCCGCTGAATTCAGTTACCTTCCGCCCCTGCGTATTATATATACTGATGTTCCATTGGCAAGCTTCGGGCAAAGACATCTCGATTACGACCGAGGCATTGAAGGGATTGGGATAATTATTGATTTGAAATTCCGTCGGTACCAAATTAATTTGATATTTGCTGCCCCAATAGGTAGCGGCCTGGGCGGATATCAGGCGCCCCGACGCTCTAAGAACTTCGCCGAGACCATACTGCTCCGGTTCATAACTATAGATTAGAACATGGGTTTGACCGTTATAGTAGCCGCTCTTCATTTGCATGTTAGCGGCGTCCGAGCCCAATTCTACCTCCACGGCGCCGTCGAACACGGCATAAAAAGCTCCGATCGCCGAATTAACGCGGATTGAACCATCGAAATTGAAGATATTGAGATCGCCAGCTGATCGGGGAAGTTTCCATAATGGGAGGGCATCGCCGACAATAATTCTAGTCATATAAACCAGATCTTCCAGACGCAGGCAATCGCCGTCGCGATTGACATCGGTCGCTTTTATTTGTCCTTCAACATTAATGACAAAAACCGGAAGACCTGAGACAAAATAGTTGGTGAATATCACGGCATCACCAATTTCATTTTTTATTCCGTTAAGATTAACATCGCCGGTAACCTCGATAGGGAGGGGACAGGTGCACACCACTCCCCCATCGATGAAATCGACAAATCGCGTTCTCGTTAGATTGGAAGCCCCTGTAAGGCAGGAATCTGAAATCCCGGTAAATGTCGGAAAAGTCGTGTCATTGCCCGAAATCTCTGTTCCGCCAAAATCTGTTATTTTCCTCGAACAGGCGGAATAAATTGGCTGATACCAATCCAGTACATTCTGATACGCGATCGTATTGTCATCACAATCATTCCAAATAAAACGGATAGGAACAAATGCGCATTCCAGGTTTCTATCATTACTTACAAAGAAATCGAGAGTGAATAAAGTTGTGCCGTCTTCAACCGAATATCTTTTGGGATGTCGCGCTCCATCATTGGTTTCGGCGATGGCGACTGCTCGGATTACGCCCGAGGGGCATTCATTGCAACTACCGTCAGTTCCGAATCGATAAGTAAAATACTCCCATTCATAATCGCCGGGAATATCAAAAACCTCTCCCCTGATAATATTCATCAACGAGAGAGCGCCGGCATCATAGCCAAAAAGAAAATCAAAACCGAGAATATCACCATACCCGGCCTTTTTCACAACCGGGACATAAGCATGATGACCCTGCAGAGTCATAGGAGGAGTCTGTATTTCTATTTCAAAACTGCAATCATCAGGAACTTGTAAAGTGATATGGCAATCGGCAAAGGCCCCTTCGCTATCGGTCACACGCACGGTCACACTGAATTCCTTGCCCAAATCGTTTGACCCGGGCTGAAAAACAAGCAACCCCGAGTTGGAGATATCTATGGGTCCCTCCGGAAAAGCGGGAAAAAAATCTAACAGGGACCAAATCAGAGTATCGCCATAATCGGCATCGACGGCCGAGAAGGGGATATTGATCTTTCCGCAGGTTTTGAAAACCTCTCCACATGGTCCCCCAATAATGGGCACCATATTAGCCAGACACAATGATATCGAGAATATCAGAACTGCTAATGCTAATGCAATGAACCGAAACATCACCGCTCCCGAGATTTTCTATCTTACAATAATAATGTACAGATTATCGCGATAGTCAAGAACTTTTATGCCACTGAATGATCCGGCAAACGGCAAAAGCGGCCAGTACTACAATAGGCAGGGAAAAGAAAGTGCCGTCAAAAGAAGACAATAATTGTACGGTTACATTGCACTTCCAAGCAATCCATCAAAATGCCGCGAGACAGAGCGGCTTCTTCTCACAGAAAAAGGCCCTGTTGATTGTCGCAACACAGCGGGAATCCGAAATTTCAGCCCGTCCCAATTCCCAGAGCTTTTCGAATCCAATCGCCCCCATAAGCATCGAAGAAAAATCGGATATGTCCATACTCACTTCAAAATCAAAGCGACCGGCTTTCTTCAAGATTGCGTGACCTTTTTCCATTTCCAGTATGAGACTCTTGTTGTTCTCCGCCAGAAAGGTGTCCATGACATTGAATTTTCCCCGAAAACTCTGGCCGTTGAAATCGCGATGCTCCAAAACTTTCCAGATACCTATCGTATCAAGCAAACGATACATCACGCCCACCCCGCAAACATTGCTCTCATGATAAACCGACGGAATCATATTATCGGTCCCGTTGCGGGGATCCAAAAAGAGATTGTGGAAATCGTCATCGACAATATTAATGATAACCTGGGCAATCTGGTCGGATTGACTGTTCAGGAAGGTCATCATCTCAGTCAACGCTTCGCGGCTCTCATAAAGTATTTCCCGCACCACCAAGTTATTCGCCACAAAGTTTTTATCATGCGCCGGGGCAAAGCCGAAATTCATATAGCCGGAAATTTTGCCATTCTTTTCATATCCCGCCAACCAGAGATTATTGCTCATTTCAAGAATATGGCGGAAGCCAGTTTTGGTCTCTTCAATCATCCCGTTGCGAAGCATGCAGTAACGCCTGTAAAAGTCGGTCAGGGCGGAAATATCATTCTTGCCAAAAAAGCGGATATGCTCCTTTGATTTTCCTTTCGGAATCGCCTCTGGTTTGACTCGATATTGACTAATCTTGGCCCCGTAACCAAAACCCATTTTTCGATAAAAATCAGGACGGAAAGGCCAGAGGACCGCCATGGGTGCACCCCGGGTGTGATAATGCTCCAGATAAGATTGAATCATTTCTTTGCAGATTCGCTCTTTCTTGTAACGCAGATCCACCGCCACCATACCCACTCCCCCGGCCAAAACCTTTTTTCCGAAAAGATTCATCGAAAAATCATGATATCGCATTCCCCCCACCATTTGTTTCCCGCGATAGGCCCCCCACAGGGATATCCTTTTATCTTCCAATCTCTTGAGATATCGAATCCGGGCCCGCTCGCGGTCTTCGGAAGTGAATAATTTCATTCCAGGATATGCTTCCGCGGCGATCCTGATAAATTCAGCTACTTCCCATCCCTTCATCCGGCGTATCACGGCCATAATTTGTCTCCCAGATTAATATCTTTACCCGGCCACGCAATTCTCAGTGCCATATAAGTCTTCCCAAAGATTTCGGCTCATAGTCGATTGGGACCTGCCAATCGGCCGAGGTGCCCGTGCGGAATTGTTTCCGGCGGAAATTCAGTCCCCATTCTTTAGCGATTTTGCCGTCTGCGCCGAACTGACTCAAAGGAACCTTGATCTCCGCGCTCCAGAAATCGGCGCCTTTTACCGTCTTTACTTCATAGGTTCCGTTCCAACTGCGGTCACCGAGCATTTCGCCTCCGGCCTGGCGTGTAATTTTTTGATCAAATGATGTTCCGAGCGGATTAAAATAGATTTGAAAAATTTCCGGTTTGGTTATATCCGGTTGCAGGAAGTATCCGATGCAATCCTCACGGTATACCACGCCGTCGCGCTCGGCGACGGCATTTTTGAGCGAATCCATTTTTTTCTCCGCACAATAAGCGGCCAGATAAAGGTTGTCACTGTCGCAGGCAAAATAGAATCGTGTCGAATCACATTTATCGGGTCCCCCGTCGGCATCAAAAAGTGAAGCTACCGGAACGTGCCAATAAGATTCATCAATTTGACCATCAATGATAGGCGCGGTTGTCAGACGGCGGCAAATGGTTTCACGACTGACAGGTATTGATTTTTTGAAGTTCGTATGTTTGCCGTCAGCATAAGGCAATCGCACCGAAATGACAGGAGTGGGATATAGCGGACCATTCTTTTCAACGGAAAAGCGGATAATGGCGCTATCCCCCGATTTCACGTTAATCGGCGCCATCGTCGGGTCGATCTTCCATCCGGGCGGAATTTCCAGCCGAACAGTATCATCAATTTCAGTTTGAGGAACCATATTTTTAATCATCAAACTGATTTCCTTGGTGGGCAATTCAAGATTGTCATTCACGATCAGGGGCGTATTGAAGGTTAAGGCGTTCCAATCAATCTTTTCCGTATTCAGCATTTCATCGGCGGTTACTTCCTCCCAAGGTAGGATGCTTCCCATTTTTACCGGTGCGATTTCGATGCCGTTATCATCCACCGTTACCCAGAGAAAATGATACTGGAGTCCGGTCGGGCCGGGATCGGTCTCGCCCCCGGAACTGCCCACATCGGTATAAAGAATACCATCGTAACGGCCGCTGAAATATATATGGAAATGACCCGAAAAAACCGCTCTAACCCCAAACTGTTTGAAAATGCCGTGGAGAGTATCGGGTTGATTTTTTGCCACTCCGGCGTACCAGAATGGTTTATGATAAAAAACAAAAGTATTAGTCGCATTTCTATTTTTGCCTAAATCGTTTATCAGCCAATCAATTTGCTCTTGCGGCAAAGTTTGAACTATCTCCCAGCGGGAATTGTCGAGAATCACGAAATGCAGACCTTTAATGTCGAAAGAATAGTATGGTTCTCCGGCGTATTTATTATAAACGCTCAGCGCAGTATCATAAGTTATGTCATGATTGCCGGGTGTGAGATACAAGTGCATGGTTAAGGGCCCGACAATTTCCCGATACTCCCGCCATTCCTTCCCCAAAACGGCCGTGTCGGTGCTGTACCCCTCAATCTGGTCTCCAACCGTAATACAGAAATCGGGTCGAAGCCGTTCAACTTCTTTAATAATTTCTTCATATATGCCGGGAACATGGCTTCCGGTGCGATCGCCAATAACTGCAAATCGAACTGGGGGGGTATCAGTAGTTTGGGCTAATGTGGCTGAAATTGTCAAAAGTCCGAATGCAATGAGATAATATAATGGCCTTGAATAAGAACGTCTGCGCATACTTGCCTCCCTTATTAGTGATTGGTACTAAATTATCACGAAATTATCTCTATCAGCTTACATTAGAGCCGACCAAATAATCTGGCAAAAAAATGGTGCACGGCATGAAATCCGGTTACGGGCGGAGCATATAGCAGAATACACTTATCGGTAATCACATCCATCCCGGCGCTCCGAGCCGTTTCCGCCGCCCGGCCAAAATCAGCGCCTTGCTGGAACCAGATTCGTTTAAGCGGGGAATCGACCGCTTCTTGCACCACGCCGACCGCCTTATCCGGCGTTACCGATACCACCAGCGTGGTTACATCGGCCGGCAAAGAGCTCAGATGCTCATAACATCTTTTTTTATCAAACTGCTTTATCACCGGATGAATGGGGAAAACGTCGTAGCCTCGTTCTCGCAGGGTTCGTCCGATAGTATTACCGAATTTTCGAGGGGAGGAGGAAATACCTACCAATGCGATTTTTTTTGCCTCAAAAAAACTGGAATAATTTTTATTCACAACGACTCCTTTTCAAGCTCAATTTAATCACGAGCGGCCACACGTCAACAATTATCAGTCGTTATTTTATCAGCAACGGCCTAAATCAATTTACGCGATAGGAATGAGGAAAATACTTGACAATCTTGTCCGATTTCCCTTTATTAGTGGGTAGGGAAAATATCTCAGGGACCCGAGCACACCCCTGGCTTAGCATTTAATAATTACAGGAATACTGCGAAAAGTTTCTGCGCAATTGTTCTTCAGATCGGGGTTAAGATAGTGTGCTGTTATTCATCATTCTTCATAATTTCTTTTTGGCTATTATTTTTCAATTCAGAATATTGACAATCTGAAAGGAGGCGGCTCATTAATCATTTTTAATATTTTCATCACGGCTAATTGTTTATCCATCAAACCGTTACGAGGAGGAGGCGAGAAGTGAAAAATTCAAGGTTTCCAATTACCGTTCTTCTTTCAATTATTTTGCTGACTCTGGCCGGCTCAGCCCTGGCCGATGTCGAAGTCGGTTCGGGCCTGACCATCGGCTCCACTCCCAATTATTATGAACGGGATCCCGAGCTTTTAATGGCTTCCAGCGGCACCTGGTTCCTGATTTACGCTCGTTCCCAGAACACCTTCGCTCCGGGAGATAACCCTGATGTTCTTACTTACGATATTTATTACTCCACTTCCGACGATCAAGGTTCTACCTGGGCCGAATGCGACCCCGCCAATAGAATGACAATTCCCGGCGCTAATTTCTGGCCCGGTTCTATCTGTGAAGCAGACGGCAAAATTTGGATTATCGGGACAAATCTGTCTACCGGCGACATTTATTATCAGGCTTCTTCCGATAATGGTGCCAACTGGTCGGTGCCGATTCAGATACTCACCGCCACTCAGACGGTCGGAGCATTTCATCTCAATACCGTCGCCAACGGCAACAATATTTGGGTCTTTTTTGCGGGATGGGCTTCCACCGATGGCATTTATGTTCTTAAGTATGACGGTTCCACCGATTCATGGTCCGGTCCGACCCAGACTCTCTCTGGGCCATATCGCATGCCGCGAGTAATCAAGGATGGCTCTATCTTCAGGATGGTCACCACCCAATGGTCGGTTCTCAGCTATCATACGACATCCGATCCATCATCAGGAGTCTGGACGACAACCGATATTCCCGGCAGCGTCGCCCCGCCCGGAGGTTCATCAGCGGATCCATCTATAGCCAAGGATGATCACGGTAATCTCTGGATCGCCTATGCCCCCTGGTTTTCAACAGATCGCCAATGCCTGGCATATCTCTATTCAAATAATGATGGTGCTTCCTGGTATCCCTGGATACCTTTTACCGAAGCCCAGTCGGGAAGTAATTACTGGTGGGATTTCCGTCCTTATGTTGTCCAATATCAGGGAGATATGCTCTTCTTCGCCGCCAGCGAGAAAAATTATCCGCTGGTTACGCGCGGTCCGGCCGATATCAGGATGTATCGCATGCCGGTATCTTCGATAGGTCTCCCCCATTTTGAATTTCTGATGCCGGCCATTTATACTGTGGAATTCGGGCAGACCGTCAATGTCCGGGGTGGATTATATCAGGAACAGGTATTTATAAATAAACCTCTTCTTCTGCTCGGTCATGACAGGCCCCTTATCCAGGCACCATCTCAACCCCTGACTTCATATACTTTTCAGGAGAATCCCGCTCGCTATGAGCCGATTGTCTTTGCATATGGCGGTACAAATGACGGCTCCAATTATATTTCAGGCTCCCAGACAGTTCAGATTACCATAAATGGCTTCGATATTGACGGCAACAATGTCGGGCAGACCAACCGCCTGACGGGAATACTCCTGCGCAATTGCAGCAACTCCGTCGTAAGCAATAATGAGATTGGCAACATGCTTTATAGTTCCGGTAATCCTGAGACCTTCGGAATTATGGCCTATGGCAACTCGAGTGTCAATATCAACAGCAATATTGTGCATGACTTTACCCGCGGCGGTATCGGAGCCAACGGCGATAATGGTGCCCTCCCTGATCCCACAGTCGAAATCGGCGGGAATATTGTCGCCGGGAGGGGACCTACCCCGATCGGGCAATGGGCCCAGAACGGCATTCAAATCGGTTACGGGGCCGGCGGTTCCATCAACAGCAACGATGTCTCCGATATTGCCACCCTTGATCCCGGTTGGTCGGCGTCCGGAATAATTCTGTACTATCCTGCACCCAATGTTATATTAAGCGAAAACAATGTCCGCCATTGCCAGGGCGGATTGAACGCCTATTTTGCCGATAATCTCTCGTTAGACAACAATAACAATTTTGCCAACAATGACTTCGAGTTTATCTGGGGCGGAACTTCAGGAGTAATTGACGGTAATACTTTCACCGCCGATAACCAGGCCCTTTATATTTCCGACGCCATTGATTTGACCGTCAGAAATAACAATTTCAGCTCCAATAGTTACGGCATAATCTCCGATGGCTCAAGCAGCAACCTGCAGTTTCTTGGAAACAGACTTACCGGGAATACCGCTTCTGCCATGGTAATTCAACCTTATGATGTCTACGAACCGACCGGGGTAATTATTCACGGCAATGATATCAGCGGAAATAATTTCGGGGTTGAAAATACAACGGCCGCGATTATCGATGCTTCCGGCAACTGGTGGGGAGATCCAACCGGCCCCGGAATTGGGACTCCGAAATTGTCCGCTTCCGGCGTTCCTCGCCCTCTTCCTACCGACTTGCACCAGGGGAGAACGATGGTCTCCAATTCGATTCCAGCCAATTTATCAGGTCGGGCCGTAGCTGTCGCATCAATTACCGCGGGCAGCGGCGACCTCGTAACCAGCAATGTCGATTATTCCCCTTGGTGGGGGAACGACTATTTCGCTGATCCGCATCTTCTTTCATGGACATGGTATCTTGATGACATCTTTAATTCCTCGCTTCAGGAAGCCGTGACCCTCGCGGGCAATGGCGATATGGTGAATGTCCTTGACGGAACCTATATTGATCCGGTTAATATCGAATCCCGGAGCAATCTGACTTTCATCGGTCAGAGTAAATTGGCTACGATTTTTTACCCGCAGGCTGTCCTGGGCTGGAATGTCTTAACTTACGGAAATGCGCGTCAAACGGCGCTTCGTATAGTCAATTCCGCCGGGATAAATTTCCGCAATATGACCTTCGATTTTGATCTGATAAAGGGGAACAATATTTCTGGATTTCTTTACTGGAATTCTTTCGGAACCGTCGCCGACAATTTTATCACCAACATGAACGTCTCCGATTTATCGGGCGGATACTATGAATTAACCTGTTATATCCGGGCTATCGCTCCCGATTTTTCCGATCTCAATCGGGCCCAAATGGTGATTTCGAACAACACCTGGACCAAATCCGGACGGGTTGGAATCATAACGCACGATTTCGTCAATTCCTTGATCGAAGGAAATTCTTTCGATAAAGTAGATGAAGATTTCGGTTATGCCATCGAAATGGGATCGACTTCGACCGGCGTCATACGTAACAATACATTCGTAAATTATCACACCTGGGCCGCCTCCGACCAATCCGCGGCGGCAGCGGTTTATATCGAAAATAGCTTCACCAGCGGCCTGGGGCCTCTCCCCAAACCGGTTACGGTGGAAAACAATGAAATGACCGCATGCCAGTTTGGTATCCATATCGGCAATGAATTTCCGGATTATGCCGGCGATGTCGACATTAATGCCACACTCGTCAATAACAATATTCATGATAACGCCGCGCCCGGCTCACAATCGAGCGGCGGTATAGTCATCGCCGATGAGGGCCGCAGTACCGGGTCTTCGGTAACCATATCAATGGACTTCAATCGCATCGAGAATAACGAGGATTATGGTGTCTACATCTACACCAATGGTAACGGTGAAATAAATGCCACAATGACCGACAATCTGGTAGCGCACAACTATCAGGGCGTCCTGGTTAAGAATTTCGGGGCCGCTTCCGGAAGCATATATAACTTGAACATTCATCATAATCTTTTCGACAACAACTTGAATGCGGAAGATGATGCTTTCGGCGGATATTGGGACAACGGCATTTCGGTCGGAAACTGCTGGAGCGATTTCAAGTCAAACAGCGGCTATCCGACACATTATATTATTCCCGGAACGGCCGGTGCCGGTGATCGCTATCCCAATATCGATTGCGGCGCGTTCTGTGATTGCCATCCGGGCGATCCCAATAATAATGGCATTATTAACATTATTGATGTATCCTATTTGATTAATGCCCTTTATCACAGCGGCCCGGACCCGATTCCCTATGCTATCTGTCAGGGCGACGCCAATACCGACTGCATAATCAATATTATTGATGTAAGTTACGTGATTAATAATCTCTATCGAGGCGGTCCGGTCCCCGGCAACTGCGCTAAATGGATGACTAATTGCGGCCTTCCCCTTCGTGTTGCAGTGTTCCAAACACCAGCTGTGGCCAAAACTGCGCCTATCGAGAAACCGCAACCCAAAATGGTCTCATTCAAATAGACTATTATAAATAAGACAAAGTCTGCTTTTAGCAGGCTTTGTCTTATAAAAAACAACCGGTAGTGCGGCATTTTTACCTCATCATTTATGTAGATTGTGGTTTAATTTACCACAGTCCATTAATTTGACCTTTGGATTACCTCGCAATCGACTCTATCGCAATAAGTTATTTTGTTTGATGGCCAATTTGTTTCGGCATAAAATTTGTTATCCCCGATTATTGAAAGCGGAATCAGTCTTAATTGGGATACCGATTTCAACAGAAGATCCCGGGCTGGCTGAGTGTAGCCGGGTAGGCAAAGGGCTGGTTGCCGGAAAGACGGGGAGTGGTTATAAACCTCATGAGGGACAGCAGAGAGTCTGGTCCGGGCCGCGTTTGGTTTAGAGAAAAGTGAATCTTCGATAGCAGTGGTTATGGTTGTGATTGAGGGGGGAATGTAACTCAATCAGGCCTAAATGCTTGCTTGGGGCTGAATGTCCGGTGATGTCCGTGCTCGCGTCACCGGACAATTTTTTTTGTCATAATTCAGATCCGCAATTTACCCCGCTAATTAAGGTAATCATCCTATTTTCCGATTTATAGATTGATATAACTGATGTAGGATAATTATGTCCAGGAAGAAAATTGGAAATATCCTGATCGAGAAGGGTTTAATAACTGACCTCGAATTGGAGGAAACCCTGAAGGAGCAGGTAAATAGCGGTCGCAAAGTCGGCCAAATTTTGGTCGAAAAAGGATTGCTTACCGAAGAGCAATTAATTGATGCTGTTTCGGAGCGGCTGCAAATCCCTAAAATTTCATTGGATCAGCTGGTTATTGACCCCATGGTGGTATCATTGGTCCCGGTAGATGTGGCGCGCCGCTATTTATTGATTCCGGTTTTCATGATCGGACGGGTCCTTACCATTGCCATGTCCGAACCCTTGAATATCATTGCTGTCGATGAATTAAAATATTTGACTAAATGCGAAATTAAACGGGTTATCGCCCCGCCTTCACAAATAGCGGCCGCGATCGACCAATATTACTCAGTCGCCGATTCGATGGGCGGTGTTATCGGAACCTATCCCGAAGACAAGAAAAAAGCATTACCGGCGGCACCGGCCGATGGCTTTTTGGAATCGGATCAAGAGGCACCGGTGGTCAAATTGGTAAATTTGATAATCACCCAGGCGGTCAAGGATAAAGCCTCGGATATTCACATCGAACCGGATGAAAGTCAATTGCGCATTCGCTACCGGATCAACGGGATGATGCGCGAAGAGGCGTCTCCGCCGAAGTCTCTCCAGGCGGAAATCATTTCGCGCATTAAGGTCGCCTCCAATATGGATGTGTCCGAAAAGCGTCTGCCGCAGGATGGCCGACTCTTAATGAAAATTGATGGTGCGACTATCGATATGCGAATCTCCACCCTGCCGACCATCCACGGTGAAAAGGTGGTGATAAGAATTCTGGATCGTCGCATTCTGAGTCTGGGGATGGAGCAATTGGGCTTTTCTTCCGGCCTCCTCGATCAATGGAAAAAAATAATCCGCAAAAAAGAGGGCCTGATTCTTATCACCGGCCCCACTTCCAGCGGCAAAACGACCACCCTGTATGCGGTTCTTCAGGAAATCAATTCGCGCGAGAAAAATATCATAACGGTGGAGGATCCGGTCGAATATTCCCTTCCATTGATTAATCAAGTGCAAACCAATGAAAAGGCGGGCCTGACTTTTGCTTCTTCGTTAAGATATATCCTTCGGCAGAATCCTGATATTATCATGATCGGTGAAATTCGTGACGGGGAAACCGCCGCCATGGCCACGCGTTCGGCCCTAACCGGGCATCTGGTTTTATCCACACTGCATACCAACGATGCGCCCAGCAGTATCTCCCGTCTTATAGATATGGGTATCGAGAAATATCTGGTGGCTTCATCGCTCAAAGCTGTTTTGGCCCAAAGGCTTTTGCGGACCAACTGCCCCAATTGCCTGGAGGATTACGAGCCTCACGAGGTGCAATTGCGCTTGGCCGGTCTGGAACATACCACGGGGAAAAACCATTTCAAACGAGGCACCGGATGCAATAAATGCCGCATGACCGGGTACAAAGGGTTGACTGGAATATACGAACTAATCGAGATCGATGATGCGGTCAGCGAAATGATAATCAACGGCGCCTCCGATCTTCAAATACGAAATTATGCCGGCGGCTGCGGATATCGTCCGCTATTTCAATCCGGTTTAGAAAAGGTTTTGGGAGGTGAAGTCTGTCTGGAGGAACTCCTTCGGATTACTTCTCTCGGCGAAAAAGTTGTCTCTCAAACAATTGAAGAAAGAATCAGCATAAGTGCCTGACAATTATCTCTATACGGCCTGTAGTCCCGATGGGATAAAACGGCGCGGAGTGATACAAGCCGATTCGGCGGAACGGGTCGCCGCCATATTGGATG
>CALMKK010000277.1 GCA_937867135.1 uncultured candidate division Zixibacteria bacterium | reverse complement strand
CGTCCCGCCCCGAGCTCCGGCCACCCATTCCCACGGAACAGCGGAGAATTCTTTTTCTTTTGCCTTATGACCGGTCACAAACAATACAAAAGAGGCCAATTGCCTATCGGTGGGGGGAATACCGCAGTACGCCGGCGCCGCAATGCCCGAAGTTACTCCGGGGACAATTTCGAATTTTATGTCGTGCTCCTTTAGATATTTGGCCTCTTCTCCTCCCCTGGCAAAAACAAAGGGATCGCCGCCCTTAAGGCGAGCCACATTCTTGCCAAAGCGGGCAAGCCGCACCAGGAGCTCATTGATTTCTCTCTGACTGAAGCACGGTTTACCGGCTCGCTTGCCGACATAGTGCTTTTCCATCTCGTGAGGAAGCAACACGACCAGTTCGGCGGGGACCAAATTATCGTAGACAATGACATCACAGCTTTCCAGAAGCATTTTCCCTTTGACGGTGAAAAGGTCGGGATCGCCGGGACCGGCCCCGATCAAATAGACTGTTCCTTTTTTCCCACTATTCATATTCGGAATAACTATTAATTTTCGAGCCAGAAATTCAGTTCCTGAATTATTTCATTTTCATTCTTGTCTTTGATCAGGCTTTTCCAATCGGCTTCGAGGAAGCGGCCGAAACATGCCAGCCTTTTTGCGGAATCATCGGGCCAGCGCTTCATAACCAGCTGTCGGAAGGTTGCCGCCGACTGCGCGATTTTGGCCCAATGGTCGGGGAAAATGTTTTCCAGAACCAGGCGCAGGTGCCCGGAGAGAAAAGGGGCTTTGCCGTCGGTCGATACCGCTACCGAGAGACAATCTCTCTTTACCACGGCCGGAAACGTGAAGTCACAGTGCTGCGGGTCGTCAACAACATTGACAAGGACGCCGGCTTTCCGGCAATCTTCAAAAACCGTCCGATTGATATCGTTATTATTGCTTGCCGAGATAACGAAGCCGTACCGTCCGGCCTCCGGCGATTGATATGGCCTTTTTTCCAGGGCGATTCTTCCCTGTCGGGCATGAAACTCAATTTTCTCAACCGGCTGGATCGCCACAACGGTCAATTGAGAATCATAATCGAGGATGGTTTCTATTTTGCGCAACGCCACATTCCCCCCGCCTACGACAAGACAGGTCCGGCCGTTCAGAGAAAGATTTAAGGGGATATATTTATTTGCCATAATTCGTTATTCCTGTTCAAATGGCATAAACGACGATTTTAATTTCAGTTGCATGAATCTTGTCAGCATGCGGTGCAGGGCACGTTCGAATTCTTGCCGCGATTCGGGGCTTAGTTCTTTCAATAGCGGAGCCATTTCCCGCTCATAGATTGTTTCAAAAGATTCATCGCGAACTCCATAAATGGGCTCGCGACGCGTCTGGGCGAACCAGTACATAAATTCGCTAAGTCTCTGCCCTATTATTATCTCGGCTTCAGGAATGGCCCGTTCCCGCTTCTGCTGTTTGTCCTGAATGTACTTATGGATATCATCCAGATCGAAAATTGCAATATTTTTGCCTAAATTTCCGTCGACTTCAATATCTCGAGGAATGGCCAAATCGATAATAAGAAGTCTCTTGTCGGAATGGGCGGCCAGCAAATCGTCCATCATGGTTTTGGTGACAATCGGCAATTTGGAACCGGTGCAGGAAATTATGATATCGGCTCGGGTGAGTAGATCAGGCAAATTTTCAAGCGAATAAGCCGATCCTCCGTATTTAGAGACGAAGATTTGTGCCTTCTCTATAGTTCGATTGGCAAACAGGCATTTCCCGGCGCCAAGATCGCTCAAGGCCCCCGCTGCCAGCGCTATCATCTGGTTAACACCGATGAAAAGTACGGAACTGGTATCAATCGGTCCAATTTTTGATTTGAGAAGTTCCACGGCGGCGCTACTGATAGAGCAGGCGCCCTGGCCTATTTCGGTATCACTGCGGACCTGTTTCCCGGTTCGAAAAGCCTGGTGAAACAGACGGTGGAGGATTTTCCCGGCGGTTCCGGCGCGACAGGCCAAACTATAGTCCTCTTTGAGCTGGCTGACAATTTGATCTTCACCGACGACCATTGAATCCAGACCGGCCGCCACTCGAAAGAGGTGGGCCGCGGCATGCTGATCCTTCTTGATATAAAAAGAATCTCTCCAGTTGGAAATATCGATATTTTTAAATTTGTCAAAAAAATTGCTTACAATTTCAAACGGCTCTTTTTCGGCTTCGGCTACAAAATAGAATTCAATGCGATTACAGGTAGAAACGACTATTGATTCCAATACCGAAGAAGATGCGGTTAATATCAGGTTGGCACGGCTTAAATCGTCACGGCCCAGTTGAATTACCTGGCGCTGCGACAGAGTTGAGTTTTTGTGACTCATGCCACAGATATAAAGATGCCAATTCTCGATGCCCACCTGATTATTGCCTCCTTTTCCCGGAATTTACCGCGCCAATGGCCGTAACGCCGGCCGCAAGAATATGAATATCGCAAAACCCGGCCCTTTTGAGAATCAACGCGGCCTGATATGCCCGAGGCCCTCTTTTGCATAATAATACGATTTTCATGGCACAATTTAACTCGCCCAGACGATTTGTCAATTCGTTCAATGGGATATTCAAAACTGTCCCCGTTATTCCCATCTGGGCCAGGTCAAACGGCTCGGCCGCGGCTTCTTCTATTTCCCTGACGTCGAGCCAGAAAATATTATTCTCAAAGGGGCCGCCGGGATTGATAAAATCGATACCGCTTTCCTGTATCTCGGCTATGGCGGCCATATGATGCAGAGGATCGAGCGCCTCCGCATAGGGAGGAGCATAGCCGTGTTCAAAATCAAACAGGTCCTTCACTTTCGAATGGTTTTGCAGGAAAGAGGAAAAAACGTCAATCCGCCGACAAATATCTCCTGTACCGGCGGCCTGCATTCCAAGCAGGCGGGAATCATCCTGCGCATAAACCATTTTAAGCGTGAGGGCCTTGTTTTCCGGATAATAATCCGGCTTATCAGGGAATGAACCCCAAACGGCTCGGGGGTTGAATCCATCTTGTGGTGCGGCCTTTTCGGTAAGGCCGACCCCGCCCACATTGAGATCGAATATTTTCACAAGAAATGCGCCAAGAACCCCGGGAAATTCCACATTGGCTCCGGCCAGATTCTCCGCAATAATGCGACCGTGCCGATTAGCCAAGGATCCCATCGGGAAAAATACCGGCTTTCCGCTAATCAATTGATGCGTCTCCACGCAGTCCCCCCCCGCGTAGATATCAGGATCGGAGGTCCGCATAAAATTGTCGACAATTATTCCCCCGGAACGGCCCAGGTTGAGACCGCAGTCTTGAGCGAGGGTCGATTCCGGTTCCACTCCGAGGCAGAGAAAGACAAAGTCGGCTTCTAAGTTCTCACCATCAAAATCAAGGACAAGGCGGCTGTCTCCGTTCAGCGACTTGATACCTTCAATCGTTGCTCCGGTTATGACATCGACCTTGTTTTGGATCATCTCTTTTTTAACAATGGCTGATATTTCTGGATCAAGGACGCTTGGCAGCAATTGATTCTCTTTTTCCAGAAGAATCGTATTAATTCCCCACATACCCCTCATAGCTTCGGCCAATTCGCACCCGATTAATCCTCCCCCAACAATGGCGACTGTGTCAATTTCTCCCTTTTCAGCTTTGCGGCGAAAGGCAATAGCATCTTCAGGACCGGTGAAGAACCTGATATTGGGACTCTCAGGAATAGGAAAGCGAGGCCTCCTTGGTTTCGCACCGGTGGCCAAAACCAATTTGCCGTAGGAATGCTCGCAAATCTCGCCGTTCTGCACCATCTTTACTACGACAGACTTTTGTTGCCTGTTAATGCCAATTATTTCCGCACCGGTTACAGCTTGGAATCCTTTGCTGTTAAGAAAAAAATCAGCCGTGCGGGCGACCCCATAAGCAGTCTTGGTTAATTCGGCAAAACTGTCGACATCCCCCGAGGCAAAATAGGGCAAACCGCAAGTGGCGTAAGAAAGATTATTTCCTTTTTCAAATAATGTAATTGTGGCCGTCGGTAATCGTCGCGCCAGGGTGGCGGCCGTCTTGGCGCCAACGGCATTGCCCCCAATTATGCAGAAGTCCGATCTTGATGGAATCTTATTCATAAAAAATTAAGGGGCTGGAAATGACAGCCCCGATATCAAGCAAATTGATGCAAGCCTCCGAAAAAATTGCTTAAGCGCTTGTTTCTTCTCGAACCGACAGCGCTATTTTATAGAAAATCGTTACCAGAAGAAGGCCGAATGCGTAAATAGACAGCGTGATGAGCGATTCCGGCAGGGTCGGCCAGTATTCGGTGATATGTCCCAATGGTGATGGTATAAATCCGGCCACAACCATGCCGATACCCTTATCGATCCAGATGGATATAAACACCGACAGACAGGCCATTATAAGTAATATATCATTTTTTCTGGTTCTAGGATTTATCAGAAGCACCAGCGCTCCAATCCCCAAAATGACTGAGGTCCAGATCCAGGGGACCAGACGGCTATGGTGATCAAGACCTACGAAGAGATATTGAAAGCTGGTCATATGTTCGGGGTTACCGCTGTAAAATGCTGTAAAAACTTCCAAAAGAACAAAGAAAATATTCAGGGCCATAGCATAGGTAACAATGACCGCGAGTTTTTGAACCGGTTCGCGTCCCGGATCATATTTTGTAAGTTTCTTAATTATAAATACCAACAAAATCAGGAGAGCCGGTCCCGAGGCGAAAGCTGAAGCGAGAAATCGAGGCGTCAAAATGGCCGTAAACCAGAACGGACGGGAGCCCAGACCGCTATATATGAAGGCCGTAACAGTATGAATACTGATAGCCCACGGGATGGAAAGGATTATGACCGGCTTTATCCAGGACGGGGGTGCAATAGATTTGCGCTCGGCATCGAGCGTTACGTGACTGATTACCACGTTCAGCAAAAGGTAACCATTAAGAACGATCATATCCCAAAACAGCACCGATTTCGGAGAAGGATGCAACACCATATTTAAAGCCCGCATCGGTTGGCCGAGATCGATCAATATGAAAAGCATGCACATGGTCACAGCCGAAATTGCCAGAAATTCGCCCAGGATCGTGCTTTTTCCGAAAATCTTGAAATTATGAAGATAATATGGAAGAACGACCATCACAGCCGAAGCCGCCACACCCACCAAAAAAGTAAATTGGGCGATATAAAAACCCCAGGTTACATCGCGGCTCAACCCGGTAATGCCCAATCCGTATGTCAATTGCCGCAGATAAAAGAAGAAACCGACGGCCATAACCGCCATTAGAAATAGAATCCAACTCCAATATTTTTTATCGCCAATTAACGCCTTTTCTAACATAATGACCTCACACTATATAGTACAATTCGGGTTGCGTTCCGAGGTTTGTTTTGCGCCGAAAAGAAAAGTGAACCCGCAATAGTTCCCGCAACTCGGATTGAGGATCTTCCAGATCACCGAAAATAAGAGCCTTTTCCGGGCATGCTTCCACACAGGCCGGGATAAGGCCTTTGGCGAGCCTTTCTTCGCAAAAAGTGCATTTCTCAACCACGCCTCTGGTTCGAGTCGGGAAATCGGTCACGATTTCTTTGATAAACGGGCGCGGATCTCTCCAGTTAAAACTCCGGGAACCGTAGGGGCAGGCCGCCATGCAATAGCGGCATCCGATACAGCGGTGCCAGTCCATCATTACAATACCGTCTTCCCTTTTCCAGGTGGCCTGGGTCGGGCAGACTCTGACGCAGGGGGGATTATCGCAGTGATTGCAAAGGACCAGGACCGATTTCTCTTTCAGTCCGTCTTCAATGTACTCATTCTCCTGTTCCGGGAAAGCCTGTTCGTATTTTTCTTTCCAAATCCACTTAATTTCGTCTTTGGCGTTGTCAAATTCCGGAACATTATGAATATGATGACAGGCATTGATGCAATCCCGGCATCCTTCTTTCTCCAGGCATTTGCGCGTGTCAATTACCATCGCCCATCTTTTGCCGACGATGGGAGGCTTATTTGTCAAAGCTTCCCCGGGCCGTAACAGACCGGCCGCATTGAGAATCGGTTTCCCGAGTAAACCCACGACCGAGGTCATGCCGGTTAATCTTATAAATCCTCTTCTGTCCATATTAATCAATTTCCCTCTTTTGGTACAACATGACAATCCCAGCAGAAAGGAGCTTCCCCCACGAAACTATGACATTTGTCGCAAAATTCCGTTTTGTTGGAGTGACAATTCAGACAGGTGCCGGTAAGACTCATATCATATTGTCTGCCGGTGAAAGAATTATAAGAGCGGTGGTTTTCCCGGACCACCAAATCTCGCCAACTATAAACCAAATCCATATGCGAGGTCCTCATGTAAGGCGTCGGGGCCACGCATTGCTTTTCAGTGGTGACAATCTTTATATCAGGTTTATAGGAACCCTTGCCGCTGGCGAGATTGTACCAAATGGGCGATGCAATCAGTCCGAAAAAGAGAAGCAATCCAATTATTATTTTGCCGGAGTCATACATGATCAATCGCCTCCTTTTTCACAATTGATTGGCCGCGAAGATCCACAACCCTTTCGTTTTCACCTTTCATTACCAGGGCATTTCCGACCAATTCATGGACACCGGCGACTGCCACGCCCGGCACCCAATATTCCAACAAGGGCGGGAGTGTCGCTTTGTCAATGGCGCAAATACAGGTAAGCAGGTTGACGTCATGTTTTTCATGGACGTACTTCACGGCGTTGGCCCTGGGCAGGCCGCCCCTTAGCCTCATCTCAAGATTCTCATCGGTTCCCAAACCCGAGCCGCTTCCGCAACAGAAGGTCTGTTCTTTGATTGTATTTTCCGGCATCTCATAGAAGTGGTTGCAGACATTTCTTAATATATATCGCGGTTCTTCGATGAGGCCCATAGCACGCGCCGGATTGCAGGAATCATGAAAGGTCACCTTCCAATGGTCGTTCCGTTTGGGATCGAGCTTCAATTTGCCATTTTTAATGAGGTCGGCCGTAAATTCCGCGATATGCACCATTTTCGTCGATGAAGCATTTTCAAATTTCGTTCCGGTTATCGGAGATACCGGTGCTTCTAGAAAATCAGCCGGGCCATTCATCGTATCCATATATTGATGCAGGACACGCCACATATGTCCGCATTCTCCTCCGATTATCCATTTCACTCCCAGCCTTTTGGCTTCGGCATAAATTTTGGCGTTAAGCCGTTTCATCATTTCGTGGGAATGAAAGAGACCGAAATTCCCGCCTTCCGATGCAAAAGCACTAAAAGTATAATCCAATCCAATTTCGTGAAAGAGCGCCATGTAGCCAAGGAAACCGAAATAATGAGGATCACCGAAATAATCGGCTGACGGGACGACAAAAAGTATTTCGGCACCTTTGCGATTAATGGATGCCTCGACCCGGACGCCGGTGTTCTCTTCCAGGTCATCAACGGCAAAATCGACGCTATCTTTGAAACCGTGAGGCTGGATACCGAGATGATTGCCGGTTCTGAAGCAATTGGCGGCCGGGGTGGTAATCCAATCAATGCCGCAGCCAATCAGATTTAATAGCTCTCTGACAATGATAGTAATTTCAGCCGTGTCAATTCCATAGGGACAGAAAACAGAGCAGCGGCGACACTCGGTGCATTGATAGAAATAAAAAAACCATTCTTTGACCACATCGACGGTTAATTCTCTGGCGCCTGCCAGCCGTCCCAGAATCTTTCCGGCCCGAGTGAAATCATTTCTATAAACCGAGCGCAGTAGTTCGGCTCTTAAGATCGGCATATTTTTGGGATCGCCCGACCCGATAAAAAAATGGCATTTGTCGGCGCAGGCCCCGCAACGGACGCAAATATCCATAAAAATTCGAAGAGAGCGGAATTTATCGAGACGTTCTTTCAGGCCATTTAGAAGAATCTCTTTCCAGTTCGCTGGCAGATTCCAATCTTTGTCGGTCGGCTGCCATTTCCTCGCATAAGGTAGTCCCAGATATTCGACGCTTTTGGGAATGGCGCTATAGTTGAAGGTTCCCTTTCTGAAAGAGACCTCCGGATTCATCCAATCTTTTTTGGGCGGATTGTATTCTATTTTCGCAAGTTCATTCGGTCCAGGTGTTTTTTCCGACATGCCTACTCCTTGTCCAGGGGCAATCCGGCGCCCTTAATCAAATCGTGGAACTCATCTTCCCATTCTTCATAGGTATGGACCTTGACCGGCGGATTCCAGGGATTGACGTGCCTTCGCGCTCTACTGCCGTTGGACAGATTTCTGGTCGGGCTCAAGAAGACCCCGCCCATATGCATCAATTTGCTCATTGGAAAATAAACTAGAAGGCAACTCACCAGAAATAAATGAATATAGAAAAGAAGTCCGATTCCTTCCGGAACGACAGGATGGAAACTAAAAATTGATAGTACCAATTCTTTGGCCGCAATAAGATCAACCTTCCAGAAATAGCGCATTAAGATACCGCTTATCACTATTGCCGAAATTAACAGCAGGGCAAAATAATCCGCAATCAGGGAAATATATCGAATCTTCGGAGAGACGATTCTTCTGAAGAAAAGGTAGCTCAAAGCAAGCAGTATAAAAATGTCCGTAACATACAGAATCGGCACGCCAACCTGAAAAAAGCCGTCAATCCTCTGGATAAAAAGCACAAAAAAAGGAACAGGCTCGACGAAAAATCGGAAATGCCGCAGAAGAATAATCAAAAACGACCAATGAAACAGCAATCCTCCCAGCCAGAGGTACTTGGTAGTGCCATAGGCAAGCCGGGGGCCATCTCTAAGCTCGACGCGCGTATTACGGAAAAGCGATCGAAAAAGAAAAATCTCCAAAGCCATTCTGGCGATTACTCCCCATCGGCCCTGCGGATTTTCAAGCGTGGCGGACTTTATCCAGGGCAACGATTTTTGCTGACCGCACGTTGTCGGAATATGGAAGGGCACCGGGGAACGGGCCCATTTGATTACCCTGTAAATAATTCCGACACCAAATACCAATGCCGCTAAGACAGGTATAATTACACCAAATAGATATTGGAGGTCGGCCGTACCTACGCCCAAAGCGACAATCAAGATAAGCGCTAAAACTCCAATCAAGGAATATATTATTTTCATATTTTAATTCTCTCCACGAGAATGCCTGTATCAAAGGTCGTCACTTTTTGAATCCATTTCTGTCCGGGAAATTCCGGAAGATTGGTTGGTTTTTTCCATAAATCTGAATGATCTGGCTTTTATCTCATTAATCCTGATTTCATTGATTTTCTCCCGACATTGGCTATATATATCAAAGGCCTGCAGGGCCGATTCGTCGATACGCGACTCCAATGCGCGCCATTCGCCGTCATTCGGGGAAGTATTTATTTCATCGGGCGAAATATCCCGGATGGCGGTTTTTAATAGGAATATAAATCTGACGACTTGGGACGGCGCAAAATCCTGAACGGTTCTAATCCGGATGATGCTATCGAGCGGGACAGCGCGTCGGCTCACATTTTCGCCGAAGACAATGGCATCAAAAAGCGATTCAATATCACGCGCCAGATTATACCCCACAGGATTGGCGAATTGATTTCTTTCCTGGCGAAAAAACTGGGCGCTGTTGGCAGGATACGATTCCAGTATGAGATCAAGCCATTTGCCCAGTATTATGGATTTTTTCTGTCGCAGCAGGTCATTCAGCATATGAAATTAAGACAAAATTTCCTGACAGCCGAAAAAGTATTCGGCTGTCAGTTCTCAGGATTTCGGACCTGAAATTTCACGGTTTGCCGTTTTAATCAAACGCAACCGGTCGGTTTGGCCAATCCGGCTACCTTGCAGGCTCCTTTCGCGGGACCTGAGGGAAACATCTCATAAATTTCTTTAAGCGAAAATCCCGATTCCTTGCAGAGCTTGCGAATCATGGGAGCGATTCCGAATTTCGCGTAATAATCTCTGAGATAATGAATCACCTTCCAATGGTTTTCGCTTAGCTCAGCGACTCCTTCGGTGGTGGCCAAAGCTCTGGCGACGGCGTCATTCCAAGCTTCCGGCTCTTCCATAAATCCGTCTTCGTCAACCTGAATTTTTACTTCACCTAATTCAAAAATCGGCATGACTTATTCTCCTCTATGCTATAATTATTATTTAGTCATTTATTGTCATAATATTTATACTTCAATGCATTTCTATATAGCCGCAGGGGCAGTTCTCCGCACATTTTTTGCAGCCGTTACAAAATTCCAATTTAAATTTGTACCCCTGACCCTTTATAACCGGTTTGTGAATAGCATTATCCTGACAGAAACTCCAGCAGGATCCGCATTCGAAACAAAGTCCGCAACTGAGACATCTTTTGGCTTCGGCAACGGCTTCTTCTTGCGAAAGACCGGTGGCAACCTCGGCCTCCATTCTCTTAATACTTTCCTCGGGCGACAGGTGTTTCGGCGCCACTTTCTGTTTGGCCTCATAATAGGAAAGCTTCATCTTTTCATGCCGCATAATTTCATGCTGGGGCAGACTTGATACCGGTTCGCCTGTGATTAATTCATGTATCGCTTCCGCGGCCATTCTCCCGTGATAAATGGCGGTTACGGCAATTCCTAATTCCAGGTCATCGCCGCCGGCATATATGCCTTCGACCTTTGTCTTCAATTTGTCATCGGTCTTAATCCAGTTTCTCCCGTCAATAAGATTCTCAACACCCCTGAAATCGGGTTGCTGACTTATGGCGGCAATTAAAGTCGTGAAGGGCAGATCGAAGGTCTCGCCCTCGATCGGAACGGGGCGGCGGCGACCCGAAGAATCCGGCTCACCGAGTTGCATCCTCTGGCATTTCACACTGACGCCCTTATCCCCGTTCTTACTGATTTCAAGTGGAGCGGCCAGAAATTCAATTTTGACCCCTTCCTCCAAGGCCCCATCGATTTCTTCATCGATCGCCGGCATTTCCGCTTTTGTTCTTCTGTAAAGAATGGTCGATTCGGCGCCAAGACGGCGCGCCACACGGGCGGCATCAATCGCCGTATCACCACCGCCGACAACAACCACTTTGTTGCCGACATCAATCATTTCACCGGTGTTTATGCGATGGAGGAATGCCGTTCCCGTAAAAACGTTACCGGCATCTTCCCCTTTGACATTCAACTTCAACCCCTGATGGGCGCCGATACCCACGAATATCGCTTTATAGTCCTTCTGAAGCGATTCATACGATACATCTTTACCCACCACCGTGTTGCATTTCAATTCGACGCCCATGGCCAGAATCCGATTCAATTCGGCCTGGAGAATATCCTGCGGAAGGCGATAATCGGGGATTCCATAGCGCAACATGCCGCCAGCTTTCGGAAATGCTTCAAATACCGTCACCCCGTATCCGCGCCGCGCCAATTGATAAGCGCATGACATACCGGCCGGACCGGAACCGATTATAGCGATTCTTTCCGGTCTTTTGGTATCTGTCAATTTTTTGGGAACAAGCCCCTTTTTTAAACCAAAATCACCGATGAATCTCTCCAAGCTATTAATTGCCAGTCCTCCCTCAAGAGCGATGCGGTTGCATTCCGTTTCGCAGGGGTGTGGGCAAACCCGCCCCATCACCGACGGGAAAGGAGTGGTTTCCAGGAAAATGTGCCAGGCCTCTTCAAGTGATTGATCATAAGTCCGGCCGAGATCCTCGGTCTTGGAAACGGTCATCAAAATGCTTCTGATTTGATTATGATTGGGGCAATTACAAATACAGGGCGGCAGCTTTTCTATAAATTGCGGCCGTAAAGATGATGTCTCAACACTGGAACTTCCCGACGAACGGGACAAGCCCTTCAGTCCTTTTTTTTCTTTTTTTACTATCTTCGGCATAAAATACTCTACTGCTTATTAATATTCTCTATTATAACTTTGGTACGATTCAGCACTTCGATTTTCATTTTCCATAAACCGAGTGACGAATTTGAGGCTTGTCCCCGGCAGGCCGTTTTGACTTTCCGGGAAGTCTATCTTTCGATCTCAATTTCTCCGGCGCACGACTTTTATCCACTTCTTTACCGGACCCCTTGATATCTCTTCGCGGGGCGCGGGCTTTCATTGCGTTTCTAATCATCGCCGGAGCCCAGCTATCGACCCCGTCAGCATGAATATGGGTATAGCAAGCCATGGTGGATTTAAAAACCAGACCGTCCCGACCGTTTCCCAAACCGGTTCCGGATTGCATTTTCATGCAGCTTAGTAACGGTTCCGGGGCCGACACGGATGAATAATGAAATTCATGACCTTTAATGACAGAGCCGACGGGAAAGACGGGATTGGGGCGGTCAATTTTGACTTGAGTATAGCCATGACCGGCGGGACGAGCGTTCATAATCAGGTCCGCCGCGAACAGGTCAGCCATAGGATAGCGATTTTCGTTCCACACCAGGGAACGTGATAAATATATCAGGCCACCGCATTCGGCGTAGATTGGTCCGCCTTTCTCCGCAAACCGCTTGACCGCCAGGAGGAGGCTTTTGTTCTTCGCGAGATGTTCGGCATAGGTTTCCGGGAAGCCGCCACCGATATAAAGCGCATCAACGCTGGGCAGAGATTTATCATCAAGAGACGATATTTTTATCAAATCGGCCCCGTGTTTCCGAAGCGCTTCAAGATTTTCAGGATAATAAAAGGTAAAGACCGGATCGCTGAAATAGCCAATTTTGACTTTCGAAGGTGCATCCAAATCCGAACCGCTTGCGATAAGCGGCAAAGGTTCGGCCGTTCGGGCCGCAGACAGAAGGCTATTAATATCAAGATACTTGACGGCAATATCAGCAAGAGCCGCGCCAAGATCATTCCCGACGGCAAATTCTGAAGGCGGGATCAATCCGAGGTGACGATTAGGAATAAGAGGTTGCCGGTCGCTGAATTTGGGAAGCGCGCCCCATACCGGAAGATTGCAATATTCCCCGATCGAATCGGTTATAATCCTCCGGTGACGTTCGCCCGCCACTCGATTCAAAATGACCCCGGCAACATTTATCGCAGGATCAAATGTCATACAACCCTGGATCATGGCCGCAACGGTGCGAGTCATTTTGGCGCAGTTGATAACCAGAACCACCGGACATTGCAGGAGTTTTGCCAGTTCCGCCGTGCTGTGAGTCCCGGCAAGATCTTTGCCATCGAATATTCCCCGATTCCCCTCAATGATTGCGATATCCGATTGCATAGAATGACGGACAAAGCTATTCTGGACATTGCTCCGTCCGGTCAAATATGTATCCAGATTTCGACAATCGTTCCCCGCCGCCTTTCCCAGCCACGCAGCATCGATATAATCAGGCCCTTTCTTGAACGGAGCACAGACCAGGCCCATTTTTCGCATTGCCGTCAGTATAGACAGACTGATAATGGTTTTCCCGGAATCGCCGGAGAGGCCAGCAATTATCAATCGAGGAACCGAAACCTTTATGCGCGTCCGTCTAAGATGCTTGTTCTTAATCGTTGGCAGCACCTTCCCTATGGGGAAGCTCAATGAAGCTTCCGCCGAAATATGTATAAACACATCTGCCGGAATTGACCAGTTGCTTGATAGCATCTTTGCAAAGCTGCTTGTCGGCTTCATCGCCGTACAATTCAATAATCGCTTTGGTCAGATCGGTCGCTTTCAGCTTTTTCAGCCCGGTCGCCTCTTTGATCATGTTATACATTGCTTCCGCAATTTCATCAACTGTCTTGGCCACTTTTATTATACCTCAAAAGGTTAAATGGGTTGACCGTTTATAGGTGAGACCAGCATGTTTGAAGTCGTCAATATGCTCCTTCTGAAATTCTATGCCGGCCATTTGGAAAAATTTGGGCCAACCGATACGGTTGATCCATTCACCCATTCTTTCATATTTACGGGCATTTTTCGCCCACAATTCGACCAAACCCTTCACGGCATCGGTCACTTCTGGCCAGCGGGGCGGATTATTGGGCAGGAATGGTATGGCCAATTTCGAAAACATCGGTTCGTGACGGGCATTGGATACTTTGCCTCCGACCCAGATCGAAACGCCGTCGTTTAACGGATCATTCAGCTTCATCGAGGGGCAAACCGTGTAGCAGTTGGCGCAGAACATGCAGCGTTCTTCGATGACTTCGACCGATGGTTTCCCACCAACCGTCGCCGGACGGATTGCCGCAGTCGGACAGGAAGCGCTGACACTGGGAATTTCGCATGTCTTATGCAGATTCTCATGGTCAATTTTGGGCGGGCGACGATGAATTCCGAGAATGGCTATATCGGAACAATGGACCGCTCCGCACATATTCAAACAGCAGGCCAGAGCGATACGAAGTTTACCGGGCAACACCATGGTTTCAAAATAGCCGACCAGTTCGTCCATAACGGACTTAACGATTCCCGAGGCGTCTGTCGCCGCGGAGTGGCAGTGTATCCATCCCTGCGTATGAACAATGCTCGATATCGAATTCTGAATTCCGCCCACCGGATGTCCCAAAACGCGCAGGTCTTTAATCAGAGGGTCGATATTTTCCTCTTTAGTAAGGAGGAATTCGACATTATGACGACTGGTAAACCGGAGATATCCGTCGCAGTATTTATCGGCCAAATCGGCATAATTTCGGATTTTTTCGATACTGATGAGCCGGGGCGATGCGGCGCGAACCGTAAACAGCTTTTTCCCGGTTTCGGAAACATGAACCATAACGCCGGGTTTGATTACTTCATGGTACCGCCATTTGCCGTAATTTTCCTTAACGATGGGCGGCAAAAATTTATCATAATGCGGCGGGCCTATATCGGTCAATCTCTCTTGCATTACTTCTGGCATATATTCCTCTAATAATAAAAAGTTTTTATCTCAGGTTAGTTCGTTACTTCTGTTCCTCGGCCGTTTCGTCTTCTTCAAAGTACTCCTCATAAAAGACATACGGGTTCTCGCGCGGGTGCGCCACCATCTCGGCGACCGGTTCCACTTCGATGGCATCAAGGAAATTACCGAGCCCAACCCGCTGAATAAACTCACCGATGCGTTCGCGATTTTTGCCTTCTTCGCACCAGACATCCCAAATCTTTGCAACCACGTCTTTTATCTGCTGATACGGAGCTTCAATTTTGACAAAGGGGTATAGCACGGATGCCAACAGCGCGCCTTCAATAATTGGGGCCTTGGCGCCAATTAGAACCGTGGCCCCGCGATCTTTGCCGGGACGCAAAGCTTTCGGCATCACATTAATGCAATGCATGCACCGGCGACAATAACTGTTTTCGATATGCAGTTCTTTGCCGTCCCATTCCATGCACTTGGCCGGGCAATTATCAACCACATCGGCTTTGATATCCATACCTCTGGAAGCGTATTCCGCCACGGCATCTTTATCGATTTGAATGCTGTCGCGCCAGGTACCGATAATCGACATATCCGATCGGGCAATGGAAGCCACACAATCATTGGGGCAGCCCGACATTTTGAATTTGAACTTATAGGGAAAGGCCGGTCGATGCAATTCATCCTGGAAGGACATGGTCAAATCGTAGGCCATGGCGAGGGTGTCATAGCAGGCCCATTCGCACCGGGCCGGGCCGACACAACAGCTGGGCGTCCTGACATCGGAACCGGAGCCGCCGAGATCAAAACCGGCTTTGGTTAATTCCGAAAAAATCGGCTCCAGGTGGGGCGTACTGGTTCCCAAAAATATGATATCTCCGGTTGAACCGTGCATATTGGTCAAGCCGGAGCCGTGTTTTTCCCAGATATCACAGAGGGTTCGCAGAGCCTTTGAAGTATAAAACCAGCCGGACGGCTGATTTATGCGAATCGTATGAAAATGAGAGACATTGGGAAACTTATCGGGCATGTCCGAATATCTTCCGATAACTCCGCCGCCGTAACCCATCACACCAACTATTCCGCCATGTTTCCAGTGACCCAGCTTTTGCTCATACGATAGCTCCAACTGGCCAAGGAGATCCTGAGCCATAGGACTCGTTTTGGCAGCCATCTTTATTTCCTTGACAAAACTCGGCCACTTGCCTTTTTCAAGTTCATCAAGTTTCGGTGTCTTCACTACAGTATCCGCCATTGCTTCTCCTTATAAATTATTGTATCGCCTTTGAATTCTCGGTTTGTTAATTTGAGATGTTTTATGGTGTTTATCTTTATCCTGCTTTCTTCTTTTGGGGAAGAATCATGAAGTACGAAATCAATTGTATCAAAGCTGCGCATATTGATCCTTTATACCGCCACCAAAAAAGTAATAAATATGTTCGAACTAATCAAGCATAATTTGTGAAATAATTCATTATCTTTTTAAATTCTTCCTCTTGAAATTCGACTTGCACAATATTTTAATTGTATATCAATTAATCTAAGCGATTATCCGATATTGTACTAATACAAAACCAATATTGTCCTGTATTAATCATGTCCGTATATATGACATTTTTGGTTATGTATCATTTTACCTTAAGTCTGACATCTCTGCAAAAGAAATCGATACAGGCATTACCTGATTTCAAGGCAAAACAAGCCATTCTAAATCCTCGTAAAACAACCAGCTTTACATTCCCTTATATGGATTGGGGCCAACAGCCTCGATCGTTTTGAGAAAATTATCGAAAATATCCGGTATTTTGTGGTAATCGGATAGGGCCAATTCATGTATTTCCACCCTCTGGTCCTCAAGAACCAGTTGTTTCAGCTTCTCCTTGACATTGGACATGCGCGTAAAGGCCAATTCGCTGCCGCGAATGAAATGGCATTGATAATCATCGCCCTTCTTACATCCGATCAGCAAAACGCCGTCAAATCCGCTGGCTAGGGCGTCGCCCACCCATACGATATTCATCGAACCGAGGCATCGCAGGGGAATAATTCTAATCATGGCGTTGTATTGGAGCCTTTTTAGGCCAGCCATGTCAACCGATGGAAGAGCATCGTTTTCGCATATAAATGCCAGAATTCTTGGTTTTTCTTCAAATTCATCCGGTATATGAATCGATTTAATCATCTGTGAAAACATATTGACATTGTAATTCTTGAAAGAAATGATTCTTTCCGGGCAGGCTCCCATGCAGATGCCGCAACGGCGGCAACGGAGCGGGTTCGGCAGCGGGGTCCCCTTTTGATCTTCATCAAGAGATCCAAAAGGACATTCCTCGGTGCAACGCTTGCATTGTGTGCATCGTTGCATGAAGAATTCCGGATAACTCAGGTCCCCCGATCGAGGATGAACGGCCGCACCTCGCGCAACGGCCTCAACGGCCTGAATGGCTTTAAGGGCCGCCCCATAAGCGTCGTTATCCGACGATGAGAGATCCATCGGAGTTCTGACCGCCCCGGCGGCATAGATTCCGGTCCGCCTTGTTTCATATGGAAAGCAAACATAGTGCGAATCGGGGAATCCGTATTTCAGAGTCGGCAAATCGGTCCCCTGTCGATAAGTAAGATTGAGAATTTTCGCTCCCTTTTCCGCCCCTTCCGCTTCTTTCTTTCCGCCTTCGAGCAACCCTTCTTCTTTTTGAGCCCCTTCAACCTCTTTACCGGGACTATCCACCGCCTGGCTCTCGGCGGGAGAGACTTCGTCAACTTTCGTAGTTGGAACCATACCTGTCGCCAGGGCTACCATATCGACTTTAATTCTGATATCTTCTCCAAGAAGAGTCTCTTGAATATCAATGGCCAGCTTGCCATCCGAATCCAGCGCGACTCCCGAAATCTCCCCTTTTGTCAAAAATATCCCATCATCATTCTGAATGTGAGCATAGAAAAGCTCGAACTGCGCCGTGGTTCGAATATCCTTATATATTATATAAATTTTGGCATCGGGATATTGACTGCGCACATACAGAGCCTGCTTTAATGAGACTCGACAACAAACGGCCGAGCAATATGGAAGATGGTTTTCATCACGTGAACCGGCACATTGTATGAAAGCGATGCTGTCAATCCCCTTGCCGTCGGATGGCCGCTTGATACCGCCATTGGAATTCATTTCTTCAATTTGAATATTGGTGACAACATCGGGCGAAAGACCATAACCGAGATGCCCCAATTTGCCGGCCGGGTAAGGTTTCCAGCCGGAAGCCAGAATAATGGAACCGACCTTTATTTCTTCAGTTCCCTTTTCGCTTTTAATGCTGACCACAAATTTGCCCGGTTGACCGGCGGTTTTTTCTATATTTGACGATTTATATATCTTAATTCCGGCGTGTGATTCAACTTCTTTAATCAGGTCCCGGCATACGGTTTCCTCCAGCTGGTCATACGGGGAATGTTTTGGGAACGCTTTGGCAAATTTGGACGACCAGCCGCCCAGATGATTTTCTTTTTCAATAATTACTGCTTGATATCCGGCATCTGCGGCGGCTTTGGCCGCGGTCAGTCCCGTGAATCCGCCACCGACCACCATAATCACCTTGCTGGTTTCTTCGATCAAGGCCTGGGGCGGCTCGCCGTTCCGGGCTCGAGCGATACCCATTCGTAGATTATCTTCCGCCAGCATCTGGGTATCTTCATCATTGGGTTTATGGCTCCAAACCACCTGTTCCCGC